>CAYWNJ010000030.1:0-11361 GCA_964459535.1 uncultured Rhodobacterales bacterium | reverse complement strand
ATACAAAGGTGCAAAACTAAGCCTATCAAGGGCAAATGAACAAAAGAAAGGGGAGGCAATGTCGGACGATTTTATGCTGGATACAGATGATCTCACGCGCCGAATGGACGGGGCGATGACGAATTTGAAGACGGAATTTGCCAGTCTGCGGACCGGGCGCGCGTCGGCCTCGATGCTTGAGCCGGTGATGGTGGATGCCTATGGCGCAATGACGCCAATCAACCAGGTCGGCACGGTGAATGTACCAGAGCCGCGCATGGTAACGGTGAATGTCTGGGACAAAGGTTTGGTGGGTAAGGTCGAGAAAGCCATCCGCGAAAGCGGGCTTGGGATTAACCCGCAACTCAACGGCACGATCATTATGCTTCCAATCCCCGAGCTGAACGAAGAGCGTCGGCGTGAGCTTGGCAAGGTTGCAGGCCAATATGCCGAGAGCGCGCGGGTGAGCATTCGCAACATCCGTCGCGACGGGATGGATCAAATCAAGAAAGCAAAATCAAACGGGCTATCAGAAGACGACCAGAAATTTTGGGAAGGCGAAGTCCAAGAATTGACCGATAGCTTTATAAAAAAAGTCGATGAGGCGCTTGAGAACAAGCAATCCGAAATTATGCAAGTTTAGGTTTTGACCCTGTAAGAAAGCCGCCCTTACCATGATACCCCCTGCGGCGATGAACCCGACGCGCGCCAAATCAGGAGCCTAGCTGATCGCTCAACCGCCACATAAAGGCCCGCGCCATGTTGCCGTCATTATGGATGGGAATGGTCGGTGGGCAACTCAGCGCGGGCGTCCCCGCCTTTTTGGTCATCATGCCGGGGCGCGGCGCGTACGCGAAGTGGTGGAAAGCTGCCCTGAAGTCGGCGTCGAGTATCTTACCATTTTTGCGTTCTCGACCGAAAATTGGAAACGCACGCAGGTCGAGGTCGCGGGACTTATGAGCTTGTTCCGCCTTTATATCTCGCGCGAGACACGGGCGCTTGACGAGTTTGGGGTGCGCGTACGATTCATTGGGGATCGGGTAAAACTGGACGAAAAATTGACCATCCTTATGGATGAGCTTGAGACGCTGACCGCGCAGAATACCACCGTACATCTGACCATTGCGCTTAATTATGGGGGGCGGGACGAGGTTGCCCGTGCGACCCGGCGCCTGGCGCAAGATGTCGCTGCGGGGGAGCTTCGCCCCGAAGACATACACGAGGAAACCTTGCTGCAATACCTGGACACCCGAGTTTTGCCGGACCCGGATCTTGTCATTCGGACCTCGGGCGAGGCGCGTATCTCAAACTTTCTGCTGTGGCAGTCGGCCTATGCGGAATATGAGTTTGTCGATACACTTTGGCCAGATTTTACGGCGCAGGAGTTTGCCCGCCTGTGCAAGAATTACGGCACGCGCGAGCGGCGCTTTGGAGAAGTAAAGTCATGAAGGGGTCCGAACGCTGGAGTGATCTGGCACCGCGCGTGATCTCAGGGATTGCCCTTGCCGCTGCTGCGGGTGTCGCTGTGTGGCTTGGCGGTCCGACATTCATAGGCTTTGTGGCACTCATTTGCGGCCTTGTCGTGTGGGAGTTGGCACGCATGGTCGCGCCCGAGGCGGGCAAAGCGGCGCTGGCGCTTGGGTTTTTTAGCGGGCTTTGCTCCGTGCTGGGGATTTGGATACCGCTTGCCTATGCCCTCCCGATTTTGGCGCTGCCGGGACTGGCGGGCGCGATTTGGTTGCAGCAGAACCGATGGCTCTACGCCAGCTTGGCTGTCTTTGTGCTCTATGCGGGCTATAGCATGGATGCGGTGCGCAACGACATGGGGGCGGTTTGGCTGGTTTGGCTGGCCCTGGCGGTCATCGCAACCGATATCGCAGGGTATTTCGTGGGGCGCGCCCTAGGCGGGCCCAAATTCTGGCCCGCTTTGAGCCCGAAGAAGACCTGGTCCGGCACCGTTGGCGGCTGGTTGGCTGCTGGGCTTGTGGGCGTTTTCTTTACCTGGCTGCTGCCGGGCGGGATCTGGCTGGTGCTGCTGTCGCTTGCTGTCTCCTTGTGCTCGCAGCTTGGCGATATGGCCGAAAGCGCAGCGAAGCGGCGGCTCGGGGTCAAGGACAGCTCGCGCCTGCTGCCCGGCCATGGCGGCGTCTTTGACCGATTTGACGGGATGATGGGCGGCGCGCTCTGTGTTCTGATCATCCGCGCGGTTTCCGACTACCCCCTGGCGGGCGGCTAGATGCGCCGCGTTTCGATTTTTGGTGCGACGGGATCTGTCGGCCAAAATACGCTTGATCTGATCGCACGCGCACCTGAACATTACGATGTCGTCGCGCTCAGCGGCGCGGGAAACATTGACCAACTGGCCCGTGACGCGCGCGCGCTGAGTGCTGAGATCGCCGTGACCGCGCATGAGGACAAGCTGGATGCCCTGCGTGCGGCCTTGGCGGGCTCAGGCGTCGAGGCGGCGGCTGGTCCCGCTGCTTTGGCCGAAGCCGCAGCGCGTCCCGCCGATTGGGTGATGTCTGCAATTGTGGGGGCGGCGGGGCTTCAATCCGGTCTGGCTGCGCTTGAGCAAGGGGCCACATTGGCGCTTGCAAATAAGGAATCGCTGGTATGCGCGGGCGCGCTGATGCTTGAAACGGCGCTGCGGCATAACGCCCACATCTTGCCTGTAGATAGCGAGCACTCGGCCATATTCCAGGCTCTTGTTGGCGAGCAGATAGAGACTGTTGAGCGGATTATCCTGACCGCGTCCGGCGGCGCCTTTCGCGACTGGCCCATTGAGCGGCTTGCAGATGGTACCCTGGCCGCGGCGTCATCCCATCCAAATTGGCAGATGGGCCAGCGCATCACCATTGACTCCGCCAGCATGTTCAACAAAGCGCTTGAACTGATCGAAACGCGTGAATTTTTCGGGATCTCGCCGGGCAAAATCGACGTCATTATTCACCCCGAGTCGATGATCCACGCCCTTGTCGGCTATGTTGACGGCGCGCTGATGGCGCATATGGGGATGCCCGATATGCGCCACCCCATCGGCTATGCGCTGCATTGGCCCGAGCGGCGGCCTCTGCCGGTGAAACGTCTCGATTTAGCCGAACTCGGACGCATCACTTTCGAAGCGCCAGACGAAAACCGCTGGCCCGCCTTGCGCTTGGCGCGCGAGGTGATGACGCAACGCGGTCACTCAGGGGCGGTGTTTAACGCCGCCAAAGAGGTCGCGTTGGATGGCTTTATCGACGGCGCTTTGCGCTTTGACCAAATGGCGCATGTGGTCGAAGAGGTGCTCTCTCGCGCGCCCTCCACCGTGGTCAAAGCCTCAATGACCCTTGATAATGTCGCCCATGCGGACCAAATCGCTAGAAAGCTCGCGCAAGAGCAGATCGCAAAACGAGTAGGATAGCTAGCTTGGACAGCCTTAGTCTTTTGGTGCCCGCCTTTGGGAATGTGGCCTGGACCATCATCGCCTTTATCGTCGCGCTTAGCATTATTGTCGCTATTCACGAGTATGGCCATTATATCGTCGGGCGCTGGTCAGGCATTCATGCCGAGGTTTTCTCGGTCGGGTTTGGTCCGGTGATCTGGAGCCGTAGGGACCGGCGCGGCACGCTCTGGCAGATCGCCGCCTTGCCTTTGGGCGGCTATGTCAAGTTTGCCGGGGACGCTGACGCCGCGTCGGGCAAGGATGAGGCGGCGATGCAAGCCGCGCAGGACGATCCCGCGGCGCTGCGGCGCACCATGCATGGCGCGCCGGTTTGGGCGCGCGCGGCGACCGTGGCTGCTGGCCCGGTCTTTAACTTTGTGTTCTCGATAGCGCTCTTTTGCGGGCTCTTCCTCTTCCAAGGCGAAACCAAATACCCGCTGACCATCAGCACACTTCACACATTGCCAAATGCCGTGGGCGAGGTGCGTGTTGGCGACACAATCCTTGAAATCGAGGGGCAGCCCATTCCAGATGGCGGCGCGGAAGCGCGCCGGGACTATTTTGAAAGCCTACCGCGTAAGCCTTTGCTGGAATATTTGGTTGAGCGCGATGGGAGTGAAAGAACCGTCCAAGGCCCCACACCGTTTCCGCCCGTCGCGCTGAGTGTGCTGCCACGCAGCGCTGCGATGTCCGCTGGGTTTCAAAGCGGCGATGTCATTGTTTCGATCGATGGTCAGCCCATTTTTGAATTCGATCAGCTCAAAACCGCCGTAGAGGGATCCGGTGGTGCAGCGCTAGACCTGCAAGTGTGGCGCGCGGGGCAGATGCTTGACATGACGCTCAAGCCGCGACGCTCGGATGAGCCGCGCGACGAGGGCGGGTTTCAAACGCATTGGCGCATTGGCATCGCCGGTGGCACCGCCTTTGAGTTCGAGACAGCGCCGATGTCCTTGGGCACGGCAATAAGCCAAAGCTTTTCCCGGTTTTGGGAGATTATCAGCGGCTCGCTCAACGGTCTTTGGCACGTTGTCTCTGGCGCGATCAGCAGTTGCAATTTGAATGGTCCCGTGGGGATTGCTCAGATTTCAAGCGCTGCGGCGAGCGATGGCGCGCTTTCTTTCATCGGATTCGTTGCGCTACTGAGCACGGCGGTTGGCTTGCTAAACCTCTTTCCCATCCCTGTACTTGATGGGGGGCATTTGGTGTTTCACGCCTATGAGGCCGTCACGGGCCGCCCACCGAGCGACAAGATCCATCACGCTTTGATGCTGTTTGGCCTAACGATCGTGCTCGGCTTCATGGTTTTTGCTCTGGGCAATGACCTGATTTGCCCGTTTTTTAGATAGCGCCCCAGTCTTGCCACATTGCGCGCATGTTTTTGACCATTTGAACACGTAGGGATTTCTTCGACCAAGAGGAGTGTCCCATGCAATCCCTAAATCGCGCGCGCCGTGGGTTCAGCCTACTAATGTTTCTGAACCGAGAATGGGCGCTACATATCGGTGTCATTACAGCAGCCCTCTGGGCCGCCAAACTGGCAAGCGGGAGCTAGGCTACCCCGCCTGATTTCGGGTGACAGTTCGACCCGCGCCAATTTCGCATTTTGACAACCGTTCAGGGTTTGGTTAACCAGATCCAATCGGATGTCTGCGAGGTGGTTAGACCATGAACCTTGGGGGAGGTTGCAGCGCTGCTGCACAAGCGCTGCGCGCTATCAAATATGCGAGCCAATCTTTGGCGCTTGCATTTTTTATTGTCTTATCAACGCTATCGCTCACCTCTGGCGTTTCTGCCCAGACGCAAGGCTTTAATTTCGACCAAATCGTGGTCGAAGGAAATATTCGCATTGGGCGGGCGGCGATTCTCAACCAGGCCGGGATTGAGACCAATACAGACTTGTCTGCTGGTGCGCTCAACGACGCGTTTCAAAATCTGCAAAATTCTGGGCTGTTTGAGACCGTCGAAATCACGCCTCAGGGCCGCTCTCTGCTGATCACTGTTGTTGAATATCCGACGATCAATCGGATCAGTTTCGAAGGCAATCGCCGGATTGATGACGATGCGCTTGGCGCTGTCATTCAAAGCGCCGAGCGCCGTGTTTTTAATCCGACCGTTGCCGAGCGGGATGCCGCAAATATCGCTGAAGCCTATGCAAATGCGGGGCGCATCGCGGCGCGGATAAATCCGCAGATCATCCGGCGGCGCGACAACCGGGTGGATTTGATTTTTGAGATCTTCGAGGGTGATGTCGTCGAAATCGAACGCCTGAGCTTTGTGGGCAATCGCGTGTTTTCTGACCGCCGCTTGCGCCGGGTGCTGGATACCAAGCAGGCCGGTTTGTTTCGCGCGCTCGTGCGGAGCGATGTGTTTATCGAAGACCGGATTGAGTTCGACAAACAGGTCCTCAGCGATTTTTACCTCAGCCGAGGTTATGTCGATTTTCGAATCAACTCTGTGAATTCAGAGCTGACCGAAGAGCGGGACGGCTTTTTCCTCGTGTTCAATCTGCAAGAAGGGCAGCAATTCAGCTTTGGCGAGATTACGGTCACTTCGGATTTGTCCGAGGTGGATGTGGCAGATTACGAGGATGTTCTGCGGATCAGACCGGGGGTAATCTATTCGCCTACGCTGGTCGAGAATGAACTGGCGCGGATGGAGCGGCTGGGTACAAGCAGATCTGTTGATTTCCTTCGGGTAGAGCCGCGCATCACGCGCAATGACCGGGACCTGACATTGGATGTCGAGTTTGTGCTCAGCCGGGGCCCGCGGGTCTTTGTCGAGCGTATTGATATCCGCGGGAACACCACCACGTTGGACCGCGTTGTGCGCCAACAGTTCAAAATTTCCGAAGGCGATCCATTCAACCCACGCCAAATTAGAGAGGCCGCCGAACGTATCCGCGCCCTAGACTTTTTTGAAACAGCCGAGGTTGAAACGCGCGAAGGATCTGCCCCTGACCAGCTGATCGTCGATGTCGCGCTGGAGGAAAAGCCGACAGGTCAACTTAGCTTCGGCGGTACGTATTCGGTAAATGATGGCTTTGGGGTCGCTATTCGATTTGTCGAGAAGAACTTTGTCGGTCGCGGGCAAGAGCTAGAGCTAAGCATTTCAACCGCTCAAGAGACCAGCGTCTATGGTATCCGCTTTCTTGAACCCGCGTTCTTGGGGCGTGATGTTGGCTTTGGGCTGCGCTTGCAATCCATCGCCGGCAATAGCCAATTCGCAACCTTTGATACCGAAGAGCTTATTTTCGAGCCTAGCTTGTCCTTCCCTCTCTCCGACAACGGGCGCCTACAATTGCGCTATACGTTACAAAACCTCGAGATGGAGGCGCGTAGCCCGGTGGAGCACGGCGCGGTGCAAGGCCTCGAAATCGCCGCTGGAGCGCAAACGCGGAGCGGCCTTGGCTATACATATACCTACGATACGCGTCGAACCGGCTTAGACCCAAATTCGGGAATTCTGCTAGAGTTTGGTCAGGACTTTGCAGGTTTCGGCGGGGACAGTGAATTTATCCGCACCTCGGCAAAAGCTATCGGGCAAACCATGGTGCTCAACGAAGAGGTGACCCTGCGCGCAACAATTGAGGGGGGCGCACTGGCATGGCGGGGCGGCACCAACCGAACAGCGGACCGCTTTCTGCTTAATCCTAACATCATCAGAGGTTTTGAAACCGCAGGCATCGGCCCACGGGATTCCTCTGGTACAACCAGCGATGGCCTTGGCGGAAATCTCTACCTCGCCGCGCGCTTCGAAGCTGAATTCTCGCTCGGCCTACCCGAAGAATACGGGATTATGGGGGCGGTCTTTTATGATGTCGGAAACCTTTGGAACTTGGATGATGTGAACACGACGGGTGGAACGATCGTAGGTGAGGATGGATCTTTCCGTCACGTCGTTGGATTTTCGGTCCTATGGGATACGCCAGTCGGCCCGCTGCGTTTTAACTTTACCGACGCGCTGCGCAAAGAGGACTTCGACCGCGAACAGACTTTTGACCTGACCCTAACAACACGGTTCTAGGGCCTGTGTTACGCCGCCGTGATGTGATCACAAGGCTTGTAGCATTCAGTTCGGTTTGCGCGCTGCCCGCTTCGGCGCAGATCGTTCGGAGCCAAGTTCTCGTCGTCGACAGCGGCGCGCTTTTCGATGAAAGCGCCTTCGGGCGGCGCGTCCAGACCGAGCTCAACCGTCGTCGCGAGGCGCTCAAACTTGAGAATAATCGCATCGCTGCCGCACTCGCAGAAGAAGAGCAGCAATTGACACAGCAGCGCGCCGAACTCTCTCCTGACGCATTTCGCCCCCTTGCCGAAGCTTATGACACAAAAGTCCAAGCCACGCGCAGCACGCAGCTTGCCAAAGCCGACGCGCTGGACGTGTTTGAAGAGCGTGAAAGGCAGCGTTTCTTTCGCGCACTGGATCCGATATACAAGCAAATCCTGCGCGAGGCGGGGGCCGCCGTGATTTTGGAGAAAAGTCTCGTCCGGGCTTCGGTCAGCGCGATTGAGATCACAGATCAAGTTATTGCGCGGATTGATGCCACTCTTGGGGATGGCAGGTAGCGTTCAAGCACCGGGAGGCATTGCCCCCTTGGCGTAGCATTGTTAGGCAGTTGGGACAATTGCAAGCAAGCCAGGCGCCTATGACCGAGCATCTTTCTGCTGATATAGATCTTATTCAACGGATCTTGCCACATCGCTACCCGTTTCTACTCGTTGATAAGGTCGTTGATATTGATGGGTATAGGAGTGCCCGAGGGATTAAGAACGTCACGATGAATGAGCCGCACTTTCAGGGCCATTTCCCCGGCAAACCGATTATGCCAGGCGTGACGATTGTTGAGGCGATGGCACAAACGGCGGCTGTCATGGTCGGCACGGCCCTGGACTTGGCCGATAAGAACTTCTTGGTTTATTTCATGGCCATTGACTCGTGCAAGTTTCGCCGGATGGTCGTGCCCGGCGATGTATTAGAGCTTAAGCTTAGCACGCTCAGGGGCAAGCCAGGCGGGAAGGTTTGGAAGTTTGAAGGCATTGCCGAAGTGACTGGCGAGATGGCCTGCCAAGCGACCTTTACTGCGATGATGGACGTCCCACAGGCGGGGTAGGCTATGGGCGGCATCCATCCTTCGGCGATTGTCGAGCCGGGCGCGCAGATTGATCCCAGCGCAACGGTTGGTCCGTTTTGCGTTGTGGGTGCGCAGGTTGCACTTGGCCCAGAGGTAGAACTCAAAAGCCATGTTGTGATCTCCGGCAATACGCGCATCGGGGCAGAGACGGTCATCTTTCCCTTTGCGGTGATTGGTGAAATCCCACAGGATCTCAAATTTCAGGGAGAGGACAGCAGACTGGAAATCGGCGCGCGCAACCGTATTCGCGAGCATGTAACCATGAACCTCGGAACCAGCGGAGGCGGAGGCGTTACGCGCATCGGGGACGATGGGCTGTTCATGGCCGGGTGCCACATCGCCCATGATGCGCAGATTGGTGATCGCGTGATTGTCGTCAACTCCGCCGCTATTGCGGGACATTGCGTGCTCGAAGACGATGTGATCGTGGGCGGGCTCTCTGGGGTCCACCAATTTGTCCGCATCGGTCGGGGTGCTATCATCGGAGCCGTGACGATGGTGACAAATGATGTGATCCCTTACGGCCTTGTGCAAGCTGAGCGTGGCAAGCTGGATGGGCTCAACCTTGTCGGCCTCAAGCGCCGCGGCGTGCCGCGTGCAGATATCACGGCGCTGCGGGCGGCGATCCAGATGCTGGCGCAAGGTGACGGCACGTTCCAAGATCGCGCAACCCGGCTTGGGGGCGAGACCAACAGCGCGTATGTGCAGCAGATCGTTGACTTTGTTCTGGCCGGGTCTGATCGTTCATTCCTAACGCCGAGGTGACGCGATGCTTGCGCTGATAGCTGGCAAAGGCGCACTCCCCGCCCTGATCGCCGCCGCGCAGCCAACCCCGCCATTGGTTGCGATGCTAATGGGCAATGCGCCAGATGGTTTAACCCCGGATGTTGAGTTTCGTGTCGAGACGATTGGCAGCCTGCTTGAGGTGCTCAAGCAGCGCGGCGTGAAAGACATCTGTTTATGCGGAGCGATTGAGCGGCCAAATCTTGATCCTGCCGCACTTGATGCGCAAACCGTGCCGTTGGTTCCGACGCTTATGCAGGCGGCGGGCCAGGGGGATGATGCGGCCCTTCGCGCGATCATGCAACTTTTTGAGCAAGCTGGGTTCTCCATAAAAGCGGCCCATGATTTGGTGCCGTCGCTGGTCGCGTCAGAGGGTATTTTATCCGCGCGCGCCCCAGATGCGCAAATGCACGATGACGTAGCGCACGGCATGGCAGTTTTGGCCGCGCTGTCACCCTTTGACATCGGCCAAGCCTGCGTGGTCGGACAAGGCCAGGTCATTGGCATCGAGACCATCGCGGGCACAGACGCGCTGATCGCCGGGTTGCCAGATGTCCCGCAACGCAAAGCGGCCATGTTGATAAAGGCGCCAAAGTCCGATCAAGATTTACGCGCAGATATGCCCACGATTGGACCCGACACAATAAATGCGGTTGCTGAGATGGCGCTTGCAGGCATCGCGATAAAGGCGGGCGGCGTTCTGATGATCGCGCCGGAAAGATGCGTTGAATTGGCCAATGAATACGGGTTGGTTCTTTGGGCGCACGGGGAGGCGTAATGCGTGCATTCTTGATCGCAGGAGAGGCTTCTGGAGACAAATTGGGCGGCGCGCTCATGGCAGGTTTGCGCAACTTGCAGCCCGATATTCAGTTTGACGGTATCGGCGGGGCATTGATGCAGGCGCAAGGGCTGACAAGCCGCTTTGACATGCGCGAGCTTAGTTTGATGGGATTGGCGGAGATTTTACCCAAATACCGCCACCTCAAGCGGCGCATTGCCGAGACGGCCAGCGCGGTTCTGGCACAAAAACCGGATGTTCTGATTACCATTGATAGCCCGGATTTTTGCCTGCGCGTCGCAAAACGCGTGCGCGCCAAATCCCGCATTCGTACCGTGCACTATGTCGCGCCCTCGGTCTGGGCGTGGCGGCCCGGGCGCGCCGCAAAAATGGCGCGGCACGTAGATCATGTTCTTGCCCTACTCCCGTTCGAGCCACCATTTATGACAGCCGCTGGGATGGACTGTGACTTTGTAGGCCATCCCGTGGTAACAGAGGCGCAGCCCACTCAGGCAGACTGCTTTACCTTGCGGACCCGTCTGGGGCTGCAGAAAGCCAAACCATTTCTCCTAGTTTTGCCAGGCTCTCGCCAAGGCGAGATTACCCGCATTGGCCCGCGTTTGGGCGCGGCGCTCGGCCCTATCCTGGCAGCCCATCCCTCTGCACGCGTCGTTGTGCCTGCGGCGCGCGGCGTGGTCTCTCTGGTCAAAGACCTCGTCGCGGATTGGCCCGGCGATCCCATCGTTTTGGATCCAACTGATAGACCCGTTGAGGCGTTTGAGCAGGACAAGCGCGCCGCCTTTGCCGCCGCTGATGTGGCGCTGGCAAGCTCCGGCACCGTTGCATTGGAATTGGCGGCAGCGAATACCCCGATGGTCAGCGGTTTTGACATGCATTGGCTCAGCCGCAAGATTGTACGCTATCTGGTGGCACGTAATCCGTCGGGGCTTGCCAAGCCGGATCGTGGCAACCTGATCAATATCCTGACGCAAAGCGATGTGGTGCCCGAATTCATAGGTGCGCGCTGTCGAGGGGATCTGATGGCAGAGGCTGCTTTAAAGGTCTTGTCCAATCCCGAGCCACAACGCGCGGCCATGCGCTCGGTCATGACCGCGCTTGGCGCAGGTGAGACCGACCCCGGAACCCGCGCGGCGCGCGCCATCCTTAATCGCCTTTAGCTAGACAGATCGGGGTATCGCTATCAAAGCTAGAGAGTGTTTTGTTAAATTGCATTCAAATGCGCTTCCTCTCGGCTTTGCCTCGAACGCG
>CAYWNJ010000029.1:0-11435 GCA_964459535.1 uncultured Rhodobacterales bacterium | reverse complement strand
GATGGAGTTTTTGATGAACGTTTTAAGTTTTGCGCGTTGGTCTTGCCGGATACATTCATTGATCAAGCCAACCCAAGCGATATGTACGCAGCAGCACGCATGAACGCGGCTGACATTGAGGCGAAAGTTCTTGATCTACTGGGCGTAACGCGCATAGGAGCGGCACGCGCTTAGGAGAACTGCAAGAGCGCGTCGCAGTCTATCATCTCCATGAGAGCTAACCTTTACGCTGCAGGGCGTCCGAGTTTCACGCAGTTTCGACCGCGGTTTTTCGCCTTATATAAGGCTTGATCTGCTTGATTAATAAGGACATGCGCATAGTCGCTAAGCGGCATAGAGCTGCTGCCTGGCCGTAACGTGCGCGGCCCGCCGATCGCTAAACCAATAGAGATCGTGGCGGCGATATTGCGACCGTCTTGTAGCCGAAATGGCGTTCCAGAGATCGCATCGCAAATGCGCTTGGCCGATTTCCGCGCGTTGGCAAGGGGTAAGCCTGGCATGACGATCAAGAACTCTTCGCCCCCGATACGAGCGACCATATCGATGTTGCGCACAGCTGCGTGCAATCGGCGCGCAGTCTCGATCAAAACCGCATCCCCAGCCGCATGACCAAATTGATCGTTCACACGTTTGAAGTGATCAAGGTCTGCTACCATCACGGCAAAAGGCCGCCCCGTGCGCGAAGAACGCTCGGCAACGCGCGTAAGTTGGGGTATGGCGTAGCGGCGATTGTGGAGCCCGGTCAACGGATCGCTAACGGCAGCTTTCAAGCCTGTCCGCAATGCGGCCCGCAACTGATCCGCTGCTCGCTTGCGCCGCACCAGCGCACCGACCCGCAAGGCGATCTCTTCTTGGCTGAACCGCGCCTGCATGACACTGTCGGCCCCAAGATCCAACGCCCGCGCCGCAATCGCATTATTCGCATGTTCTTGCACCAAAAGGATTGCACTGCCGCGGGACGTTGCATGCGCCCGAATAGAGGCAACCAATGCCAGCATCGCATCGGGGGGGTCACCTTGATGATGAATGATGAAAATATCTGGGCCGTTTGGCTCTCCCGCTTCATTCTCAGTGATCGACGCATGGGCCATCGCGCTTTGCGGTGAAGCAGAGGCAATCTGTGCCAAACCATCGGACCGAAGAGCGGCCTCCCATGTTGCAGCAACCTTTTTATCCTCTGTCACCAGAACGGCGCGCGTGACCGGTTCGAACCTCTCAGCCTGCTCAGCAAAGCCCAGCATTCGCGTCGCGTCGTCCCGCAATTGCCATTCAGCGGCGGACGTGGTCGCGCGGATCAGGCTCCTGACGCGCGCGAGCAACAAGGCATCGCTGTCTTCAAGATCAATCACGTCGTCAACGCCAGCGGATAGCAGTCGAAGCCGCATTCTGGTACTCACCTCAGCGCCATGCACCAAAATCGGCATATTCGCCCGCGAGCCGCGCCCAGAGAGGCGGCGCGCCAGGTCTAAAGCACTGCCATCGGGAAGATCTATCGCGCTTAAAATTAGATCCGGGTTCGTCGACGCAACGATATCAATCGCCTCTGCGATCGAGGCCGCCGGAACGACATCGTAATACGCGGCAGCAAGCTTGACCTTCAGAACAATACGATTTGTCGGTATGGCCTCTACGATCAAGATCTTGCCGTACATGCGCCGCGTTGCTCCAGTAATCACTTGTCAGGGCCCTGGCTTTCAGTTCTTGTGCGAAGAAGTTAACAAATGGTTTCCAGCCTCCTAAAAATACGGCTCAAAACTGGGAAAAATTGGATATGGAGCAAAACTCCGCCGAAACTCTCGCGTTGCAAGCCCTGGGTTGGTTGGTGGGCAATGAAGAACTATTGCCGGTTTTTCTGGGCGCGAGCGGGACCAGTGCGGCGGATCTGAAAACACGTGCGCAGGAGCCTGCATTTCTTGCCGCCGTAATGGATTTCATCTTGATGGATGATGCTTGGGTTTTGGCGTTTTGTGATCAAGAGGGCATCGCGTACAGCGCGCCCATGGCCGCCCGCGCGGCGCTGCCTGGCGGGGGTGAGGTGAGCTGGACATGAGCGCATCACTGCAAGGCATTATCTTTGACAAAGACGGCACGCTGTTCGATTTCCGCACGACTTGGGAGGTTTGGACACGCGGGTTTTTGTTGCGCCTGGCGAAGAATGACGAGAGCCATGCGCGGGCGATGGGCCAGTTGATTGGTTTTGACCTTGATACCTCTCAGTTCGATCCGAACAGCGTTGTGATTGCGGGAACGCCTGGTGACATCGCGGATGCGCTCGATGGGGCCGTTGATATGGAGCGCGACGCTCTTATCACGCTCTCGAACCAAGAGGCAGCGCAGGCGCCACAAAGCGAGGTCGTGCCGCTTGTGCCGTTTTTCGAGGCACTGCGCGGGCGTGGTCTGCGGATTGGGGTGGCCACAAATGACGCCGAGCAACCAGCGCGCGCGCATTTGGCCGCAGCGGGCGTGCTGGACCAGCTCGACTTTGTTGCAGGCTTTGACAGCGGTTTTGGAGGGAAGCCTGGGGCTGGACAACTTCTCGCCTTCTGCGCGGCCACGGGTTGTGCGCCAGATCGGGTCGCCATGGTCGGGGACAGCACACATGACCTGATGGCTGGCAAGGCCGCTGGCATGGTGCGCGTCGCGGTTTTGACCGGGCTTGCGACCGAGGCGTCGCTGGCCCCATATGCCGATGTAGTTCTTCCAGATATTGGTCATATCCTCGGCTGGATAGAGACCTGACCCCGCGCGCTTTGCCATAATGCTTTCGACACCTGCGGCGACCTCAATTTGCTAAAACGACAAAAACCGTCGCAAATGGGACGGAGATAGCGGTGGGGCTGCGGTGTGCTGAGCCTCACAGATCGCTTGGAGGAGCCAGCATGGAGGAAGTAAGGCGCAGAGGTGGCGGGCGCGCGGGGGCAGCAGCGCGGCGCGGCGGCGCAGTTATTGAGCAAATGCCGTGGAATCCGCCCAAGCTTATCGATCCGCCAGTTGAGCCGCTGAGCGAGGAAGGTGTGCAAGCGGTGCATGACGGCGCGATGCGAATTCTCGAAGAGATCGGGATTGAGTTTCTGAACCCCGAGGCTTTGGAGATACTACGCAAAGCCGGTGCGACATGCAGCGGTGAAAACGTGCGCATGGATCGCGATATGGTGATGGAATATGTCGCCAAGTCGCCTTCTGAGTTTACCATCACCCCGCGCAATCCCGAGCGTGCCATCACCGTTGGGGGCAATAACTTGCTGTTTGGCAACGTATCCTCGCCGCCAAACTATTGGGATCTTGAACAGGGCGGCAAAAGCCCCGGCACCCGTGAGCAATGCGCAAATTTGCTGAAGATCAGCCAGTATTTTAACTGCATTCACTTTGTTGGGGGCTATCCGGTCGAGCCGGTAGACGTCCATGCCAGCGTGCGCCATCTGGATGTTCTTTATGACAAGCTGACCCTGACCGATAAGGTCGCCCATGCCTATAGTCTTGGGGCGGAACGGGTCGAAGACGTCATGGAAATGGTGCGGATTTCGGGCGGTTGGACGGATGCTGAATTCGAAGCTGGCCCCAAGATGTACACCAATATCAACTCAACCAGCCCGCTCAAGCATGACTTCCCCATGCTCGACGGTTGGATGAGGCTGGCTCGGCGTAATCAGGGGTTGGTTGTCACGCCCTTTACCTTGGCGGGCGCGATGGCACCGGTCACCATGTCCGGGGCTGTGGCGCAATCCTTGGCCGAAGGGCTCTGCGCCATCGTACTGGCCCAGATCGTGCGCCCCGGCGCAGCCTGCGCGATTGGAACCTTCACGTCTAATGTTGACATGAAGTCGGGCGCTCCAGCCTTTGGAACGCCCGAATATATGCGGGCCACTCAGATGACCGGGCAGCTCGCGCGGTTCTACGGGCTGCCTCTGCGCTCGTCCGGGTCTTGCGCGGCGAATGTGCCGGATGGTCAAGCGATGTGGGAGACGTCAAACAGCCTTTGGGCGGCGGTGCAGTCTGGCACGAACCTTGTCTATCACTCAGCGGGTTGGCTAGAGGGCGGCCTTATCGCAAGCCCCGAAAAATTCATCATGGATTGCGAGGTCATTCAGCAAATTCAACGATATCTTGACCCTGTTATCTCTGAAACCGGACCAGATGAAATCGCGCTGGATGCGATCCGAGATGTCGGAAATGATGGGCATTTCTTTGGCATTCAGCACACACAAGATCGCTATACCACTGCCTTTTATCAGCCCTTCCTAAGCGATTGGCGGAACTACGAAGGTTGGGAAGTGGCGGGCGGTGTGTGGACAGCCGAACGGGCGCATCAAATCTTTAAGCAGATCATCGCGAATTTCGAGGCACCGCCCATGGATGCCGCGATTCACGATGAATTGAAAGATTTCGTCGCTCGCCGAAAAGCGGAAGGCGGGGCCCCGACGGATTTCTAGGGTCAGGATGCGTCTTGCTCTTATGCGAGCAACCCTTGCCCCGTTTCGACATGTTTGCTGATCATACTGCGCGTTAGCGCAATGATGCGCAGCACGATCCGAGCCCAGCCAAACGGCCCCAAGAGGGCATCCCTGGAAATCTTAAGCACAACCCCAAAAACGCTGAAATTGAATTGGAGCATCTCCGAGGCATCCGCTATCTCATCCAACTGTTGCCCGACCAATGCCGCCCCGGGGTTGTTTGCCGCCACGGAAGCCGCGTCGCCAAATAGGTAAAACCGGGTGGCGATGACAGCGGATTGCGCCGAGTTATCCGAGCGCGCTGCAAACGGGATCCCAAGCGCGAATTGCCCAAAGGCGCGTGCGGCGTCCTTAAAATATCGGATTGCGGCGCTCAGCGCGGATCGCGCCGCCGCCAATAGGCTGCGCAAAGGGGCGACCATCTTATCAAGTGCCTTTGCCGCGCGTTGAAAACCGCGCCGAACCCCAGCGACTGCAATCGCGGCGATGCGCCGGAATGTTCCCAAAACGCGCCGCGTGCCATCGCGAATACGTTCCATGAATTGGCGCACGGCCTTGCGACCAGCAGTCCCTTCTTGGTTTTTGGCCGCAACGACGGCGGTGACATTGGCGATCTCAGCATCCATCTGCTCGCCATCGCGCGGCTGTGGATCGCGGGAGGGCTTAAAGATATTCTCGTCGAGATAGCTCAGGCTCAGAGCGGCCAGCCCATCATCAAGATTTCGGATCGCATCCTTTGTCGCGTGACTGCCGCTAAAGCTTTCCATCGCATCCGCAATGGCCTGACTGCTATTCTTGCCAAGCTGACCATCCACGCGGTCCAGATAAAAACCACGCTGCCAGAGCGAGATTTGGACGAGCCGAAGGCCAATCGTATTGCTCATATCCTCCAAAGCGTCATCAGCCGTCGCAAAAAGCGGCAACTTACGTTCTCGCACCAGCTTGGCTCGGCGGCTCGGGAGCGGGGCTAGGAATGCAACATCAAAGGCGCCGTCGCTGTCGAGCTTGAGCACAGGCCAGCGGGTCAGCTTTGCCATTGCGGCAAGGGGTTTGGACCGAGCTACAAGCCATCCACCGGGATCGCGTGCCTGCCAAAGCGCGATCAACGCGCTGCTATCGCCGGATAGGGCAATCCACCGGTCATCTTTACCGCGCAAAAGGGCGATTTCGGCGGGCGTGGGCGGCGCAATCGCTCCAGTTCCATCACTCGTGTCGAGCTGCGCCTGCACCCCAGTAACGGGCAGACCTAGTCGGGTCAGCTCAGCCCGCATCGCCCGCCGCCATCGCAGCAGATCCGCGTAATCTGCGCCACTTGCGTTTAGTTGAGGCCCCTGTTGCAACGAATGGGTGACGGGCTGGCCTTGTGCCTCTGCGGTATTCCAGATGTCAATCCAGGGGCGAAAGGCTTCGGGCGCTAGGGCACGGGCAAGGGTGCGCAATGCCGCATCATCGCCCGCTTGCCAAGGCGCGTCGTGATGAGTGACGCCGACGCCGAGTCGCTCAAGGCGCGCCTTGACGATCCTGCTCCACAAATCTGTTTTACCCGCAATCGGGCGATCAGACCGCGCTGCCGTCTCAGATGTCGCGCGGTCCAGTGACAGCAAGTCCGACAGATGATCCAGCAACGCCTCTGCGATTATATGTGCGGCCTGCGCGCCATTCGCACGAAAAGCAGCGCCAGATAGCAGTGCCTCGCCCGCGCGCCGAAATGTTGCGAAGCCGGGTGTTGTGTTGAGATCACGTGCGAAGGCGCGTAGCGCGGTCCCATCAATTTGGCCTTTATCGAGCGCGGTTAGATAGCCCAGATCCAGCAGGACATGTTTCCAAAGATCACGCGTACGCAGCAACGCATGACGCTGAGACGTTCTGTCGTCCGCGTCATCGGTTTGCTCTTGCGCTTCGAGCTTTGAAATCACAGAGCCCGCTAGGTCTTTGTAAGCCTCTGCGGCTGCGGCAGTGTCCACGCCTATAGGCCCGGCCTAGGTCACCACATCCATCGCCAGCTTCACCATAGAAGAGCGCGCTGTCTGCGCCGCTTCGACCGCTTTCGCGTGATAGGCGATCAGCTCTTTTTGATCTGCTGTTAAACCACTGGACACAAATGAGGTCGAATCCGCATCGACATCAATATGGGTCAGCGCCACGAGGGTCAGTTCTGACCCTGTGCCAACATTTCCCTTTAGGCTATTGAAAATATTGTCGAGCTTGAAGTCCTGCCCAGCAGGCACCGGATCAACCGTTAGGTTGCCGGCGAAGGTCGCGACATCCAGCGTCGTGACGTCTTTTACGAAGTTTTCAAGCCAATCAATGATCGTTTGTTGTGCAGACATTTTAATTTCCTTTCACGTTATCCCCAAGAAACCCCAAACACGCGCTCGCGATAGCGCCAGGGTGCGGTCGGCTCGAGCGTGGATTGCGCGTAAAGTTTAAGTAGCTCGGAGCCAAAGGTGCTCATACCTTGAACCAAGCCCTTTTCGTATTGAAAGTGCCACCATTCCGCGCCCATCGGAGAGCCGCCCCGCTCAAAGCTCTTGCGCGCGCGAATAGGTTTGAACCCGTGTTCTGCCATCAAGGCGGTTAGGTCCAGGAACTTTCCCGATGTCGCGAGCGATCCATCTCGGCTTTTGTAGGTCACAACGCCTGAGATATTCATGTCCTTCGCATGAGTGCCCTTCTTGGTGCAACGCGCATAGACCCGCCATGTCCGGGGCTCGTCGCCTTTGGCTATCACAAACGGGTCCTTCTTTTCATTGACCATGCCGGAATAGACAAAAAGGTCAAAGGCACGCCCGACATAGTGAAAAGAGGTGGCGCTCCGGTTGGACGAAACATTGGCCGAGAGCGACCGAATGCCGCCTGATGAGGTGATGATACCGCCATGATCGTTGACGATCTTGCGCACCGCGTTATAGGCGTTCGCCGCGTCAGAACGCAGGCTGAACCGCGTATATCCCTCACCATATTTGTCGGCATTCACCTTGGCCAGGTGATACCGCTCAATATAGTCGGGCTCTTGACCCTCTTCGTATTCTTCGGCCGAAAGACTGTCTGCGCCGGGCGAGGTCAACTCAATCTCGCGCCGCGCCAGGGCCGCTTCGAGCGTTCGAAGGGTTTGCGGGCCCACAATTCCATCCGCCAAGATGCCCTCGTCCTCTTGGAAGGACATCACAACCGCCTCGCTGTCATCTCCATAAATGCCATCAACGATCAATTCGACATATTCCGGGGCATAAACCGGCCCGCGCTCGACCCGGTAGCCAAGCCGCTTGAGCATTTCCTGAACAGAAGCGACATCCTCACGTCGCCGTGGATGGTCGCGCATCGGATTTCTTAAAATCATGAGTCAAATCCTTATGGTTGTATATAAGAGGTAGGACAATATCCAAGACCCTACAAGTCATTCACGCACGCATCAAGAGTACCACCAGCGCGGGCGCGTCGCCTTTAAAGCGTCCGACCTTCAACCTGAGGCATCGTGCCTTGGACATACGACCTAACGACTGAAATTTGGTATCAATCTTCAATCATCTCCACTTCGCTCAAGCCGACCGAGGGTGGCGCGGGACGCGCCGCCCGTGGGGGCGGTCGGCGCGTTGCCATCCTGCGGATGGCTAAGGGCTAAGCGGAAATGATACCAAAATTCGGCCGTTAGGTCATATGTCCCGCGCAACAGGCACTGCCCTACCGCGCCGTTCCGCCCTCGTTTTGCCGGCGGCAAACCTACGGTTTGACTGGCAGCGCGATTGCGCCTCCTCTCGGAACGGCGCTATCTGAATGACCGCTGGGTGCTTCTTCAGGTTTAAGGTCGGACGCTTTAGGGCAGGACCCCCGGCGCCTCTTGAGCCAGCGCCGTAAGGATCGGATCGGCCTCATCCAGCCGAATGCCGGTCTTAAGACGCGGATCGTATAAAAAGCGCAAGAGCAGCTCATCATGGCTTGTGAGCAGGGCAAACTCATCATCATCGTTAAAGATCGAGGGGCGCGCCTCTGGGCTGTCATTGGCTAGGCCAAGCCCTTGGGCCAACTCTTCGTGAATACAAGACAGGCGCAACAGGTTCGGGTTCTCTGCGCGTATCACAGCGATGGCCGCACGATAGGTCGATGGCTTGCGCGGGCTTGAGAAGGTTATGACCGCGCAGTAAATCCGTTCATCTAGGTCTAGGATCGGCGCCAAAGCGGCCTCATCCACCCCAAGCGCCGCGCTTGCGGTTTCTTGGATTGTCTGAACGCGGTCATCCTCGGACACGAAGTAAACAAGGAAATTTGCCATGCCGCGCGTTGTGATCGGATGATTGGTCACCCGTGCGAGACGCTCTGAATAAGCAGCGACATTGGCCTTATCCTTTTCACGCTGCGACGGAGGGACGGAGGGGCCGAAAATCGTTCTTATCCGAACCGGGCTATCCCAACGGCGGAGGCGTTGCGCGTCGGGCGGCACCGTGTCCAAGCGGCGATACTCGTCAAAAAACGCGATTTGCTCAAAATTGCGCTTGAGCAGATCGGCGCGAATGGGCGTGTCTGGTCCACCACCGTCGCGGCGCAGCAGGCCCCGAGCCAGTTGCGCGCGCTCGACTGAAGCCAGGTAGGTCCGCAAACGCGCGCTCGCCTCGGAGGTTGGGATGATTGGCTGTGTGACCGACGGGCGCGCTTTGGGACGTTCTTGCCGTTCGACCGGCAAACCGGCGCAACCGGATAGAAATAGCAAAGCTATGATAAGCCAGCTCGTACCTCTATGCCCCCGCGCCTGTCTCACGCTGGTGTGGCATCCTCGGGCCCGGCGCTGTCCGCGCTTTGGCGCGCCTTCGCAGCGGCCAGCGCATCGCGCAGATCCGCCTCCATCTTGCGCAACTCACCCTCGGCTTCGGCGCGCTTGGCCTTGCCCTCATCCGCGATCTGGAGCGACTCTTCAATTGTACCAATCAGATCAGCATTGGCTTGTTTGACGGCCTCAATGTCAAAAAGGCCGCGCTCCATCTCGTTGCGCACAAGGCGGTTGTTCTCGCGCAGGTTGGCCGCATTGGCCGTAAGCAGCTCGTTGGTCAGATCGCTGGCATCTCGAACGGCCGCCGCCGCTTCGGTGCTGCGCTGAATCGTAACCGCCTGAGCAAGCTGCGTTTCCCAAAGAGGGACGGTGTTCACAAGGGTCGAGTTGATCTTGGTCACCAGGGATTTGTCATTTTCCTGCACCAAACGGATTGAGGGCAAGGATTGCATCGTGACCTGACGGGTTAGCTTGAGATCATGCACCCGCCGCTCAAGATCGTCCCGCGCCGAGCGCAAATCGCGCAGCTCTTGCGCTTGCATAACCTGCGCCTCTTCGGGGGCCGCGGCAACGGCGGCTTCTTTTTCTGGGATCGTTTGGCTGTCTAGCTCGGCCAGTTTTTCAGTACCGGCGGAGATATAGATTGCTAGCTCATCATAGAATTGCAGCGTCTTTTCATAGAGCATATCAAGCGATTTGATGTCCTTGAGCAGCGTGTGCTCATGCATCAAGAGACTATCGGTTATTCTGTCGATCTGGGATTGGACCAGCTCAAAACGCGCGGTGAATTTGGCAAAAGGAGCCATCCGGCCGAGCAGCCGCTCCCACAAGCTGCGATCGCGGCGCACGTCCAACTCGGAGACGGAAAAGCCTCGGATGGTGGTGACGATCTCGCGCAGGCTATCGCCAGCAGGGCCCACATCCTTGTTGCGCACATCGGTCAACATCGCTTGCGAGATTTGCTGCAATTCGGTCTGCGCCGCCGAACCGAATGAGATGATGGATTGCGTATCGCCCAGATCTATCTCTTGCATCCGGTTGCTGATTTCGGTGGTCACCTCGGGCGCCGCGTCTGCCAAGGGCAGCACAGCGTTCGCCTCTTGCGGTGCGGGCAGAATGACCGAGGTCACCTCTTTAACCAGGGTTGCCGCCTCTTCGGCCTTTTGGCGGATTATCTCAGACATAGCCTGTCTCCTTTATGCTGTATGGTCGGATGCACGGGGCACCCCTTCGCGCTGCAACCGTTCGCGCAGCACCTCAATTTCAATCGTCAGATCCCGCGGGTCACTGAAAAGCGCGCGGGCGCGCGCGGCAAAGTTTTGATCCAAATCACTCAAGAGTGCGCAATAGGCCGCACGTGATAGCGGATCGCTTGAATAGCCGCGGAGGTCGACAAACTTGGCAGTCGCATCCTGCGCCCCGCGCAAATAGACCCCTAGATATTTACGCGCCGAGGGCAAATCCCGAGGATTGCGGGCCACGGCCTGGATCAAGGCTTGGGCCGTCTGGTAAAAGGCGGCAAAGGCGCTATCGACGTCGCGATCCCCAAGGCGCGCGAGCATTTTTGACATATTCTCTAGCGTCGCCTCGGCTTCGATAACAACGCGCCGGACTCTGTCCGCTTGCATCTCGCCCAGGTTGGACGCGCCCTTGCTCTTCATCGGATCGAGGCCGAAGGCCGCGATGTGCAAGGCACAAGCCACCGCACCAAAGAGGATAGCAGCGCTCAGCGACGGGTCAACGCGCCACGCAGCAAGTGCCGTACCCAGCCCGGCAAAGACCGCTGCACCGAATTTGCGTGGCAGCGCGGGTGGGTTTGCCAGGGCGCGCCCGTGATAGACCATTTCGGCCCGCAGCCCGCCCCGCAAAAGCCACGCCCCCAAGCCAAGGCTGGCGGCGCTGGTCAACCCGATGGCAAGCCCCAAAGCGCCATCGCCTATCGACAAGAACCCTACGATAATGGGCGGGACAAGCAGCGCATTGGCGCGAAATCCGACAGGGTCAACGCGCAGGGTCTGCGGCACGCCCAGGGACGGCGCGGCGCTATGCACAGGCTCATCCACGTCAAAGCCCCCCAATGAGCCCAGAGCCGACGCCAAGTATCAATATCAGCAAGAGCGCAAAAGACGTATTTTGAAACATTCTGTGTCGGGTCCGATCCGGGCTTATGGACCACATATAAGGGCTTTGCACCCGCAGCACTAGGGTCTGTGCAACCCTAG
>CAYWNJ010000028.1:0-11501 GCA_964459535.1 uncultured Rhodobacterales bacterium | reverse complement strand
CGTTTTCCAGCCATCGCTGATCCTCCAATTTGCGGGACAAATCTATCCCAGTTGGTGGACCACTTTCAGGGGGCTACTCCACCGTCCACGGGTCACAGTGAAGAAGACGCCGTAGTCCACGGTGTGACCGGCAAGCACTCCTCTCGCATCCGTCCGTTAAAGCTCTCGACCAGACCGTTCTGCATGGGCTTGCCTGGTGCGATGTAGTGCTAACCCACTTTGCGATCTTCCTGCCATTTCAACACCGCGTTCGACGTCAGCTTCGTGCCGTTGTCTGAGACCACCATGCAGGGGTATTGGCGGCGAAGGCTTCTTGTAAGCCGGAGGTCAGTTTGCCGAGGTATTGGTGGGCCAAGACCATGCCGACATCATACTTTTTGGCTTGGCTCGGCGCGAGCGACCCAGTCGTGCGTTTCAGCTTAACCATCTCATTGACGAATTTGACCGAGACATCAAAGCGCTGCCGTCGAATGATGCGTATTGCCCGCCTCAACATGCGCCACCACGCGCTGAAGAAACGCCAACGGATGAGGTTTTCCCATGATGACCCACCTTGCTTGTTTGAAAACAACGAAGCACGCATCAAGACAAAAACGAATCCCGAAGCCGATCAGACGCAAAACGCTCTAAGCGCCGCTTTGAGAGACCATCTTGTCAAGCCATTGGAGAAACTGGGTCACGCGTTCGTCCAGCCAAACGCGGGTGATGTCCACCTGCTCAACAAAGATTTCCAAGTAGGGCGTGAGGGTTGGAAGCAGCTCTTCAAGACGCGGGGCGAAAACATATGCAGCAACCAAGAGTGAGACAATAACAACAGGGATCATAAAGCCCCAGCGAAAGCCACCGCGGCTTTTAGTTTCGCTTTCTGGCATCTCATCTGCCATCGCGTCATCATACCGCCGATCACCCGTGTCCCGCAGCGTCGAGTTGGTCTCTTCGATATCCGGCAGGAGTGCTCTACGGGACGAGCCGAGCGGGTCTGGCTCCTGGGGCTCTGGCTGAGGATCAGGCTCGGGCGGGTCTTGCGTCGCCGGGGCAGCGTTCTGCCGCATGCGCAACATCCGCTCGCGCGCCTCGCTGGCCCTGGGATTAACCGGCGGCGCTTCTTGGACAAGCGTTTCGCCCTCTGTTTGGATTTGGGGGGCAGGCGTGTGCGCCTCTTCCGCCCGTGCTTGACTTTCTTTCGTCGCTTCTTGGCGCAGAATATCCGCAACGGCGGGATCAATCTCTCGAGGTTCGGGCTCCGGTGAGGTCTCCGCTATGTCCTCGGGCCCTTCATCAACTTGGGACGGCGCCTCGGCTGAGTGCGGTGGTGTGGCTTGATCCTGCGCCGGCACTTCTTCTTGTGCCTCTTTGCCAGCGGGGGCCATCGCCGCAGAAAACTGATTTTGTGACGCTTCGGGGGTCAGGGCAGAGGCGTGATCTGGGTGCTCCTGAAACCAGGTTTGACCGCAATTCGAGCATTGAACGTCCCGCCCTTCGGTTGGGATAACCTCCGCCGGAACCTCATATTGAGCGCCGCAATTGGGACAGTTTATGCGCATCCACACCCTCAATACCGGTTTGCAGGGCCGCAAACCGCACGAAAACTTCGATCCAGATACACTAGCCCTACTGCATTGACGGAAAAGTGCAAGCGGCTGGGCGCGGTTTGCACGCTCTGGCTGTAAATCATGCGCGTTCCTTGCGCAGCCTCCGGCTTTGGCCTAAGGGCGCTTGGCTGCGGGATCGCAGGAAGTCCGATATTTCGCCCCGTTTCAGAGGTCCTAGTGATTGCAAGCGTCCTCCGGCTCGGGCACAACAGGCGCAGGCAAAGCGGGTAGTGAGGTGATTGAGCTCGAAAACTTAGCCTATAGCTATGGCGGCGGTGAACTGCTGAGCGATGTGTCGATGAAACTGACGGCGGGGTCGTTCCATTTCCTGACCGGACCGTCAGGCGCGGGGAAGACCACATTGCTCAAGCTTTGCTATGGTGCCTTGCTGCCGACGGCTGGGCAAGTCCGGCTGTTTGGCGCGGATGTGCGGGCGCTTGGGCGGGATGATATCGCGCTGGTACGTCGGCGGATCGGTGTGGTGCATCAAGACGTTCAGTTTCTCGACCATTTGCCTGTTGTGGAAAATATCGCGTTGCCACTTTCGGTATCTGGGCAATATTCGCAAGCACACCGCACGGATTTGGCCGAGCTGCTCAATTGGGTTGGCCTGACCGCGCGCGTGAACGCCTTTCCCGCTGAGCTTTCGGGGGGTGAGCGCCAACGGGCGGCGCTGGCGCGCGCTGTGATATTGTCACCCGAGGTCGTACTTGCGGATGAGCCGACGGGGAATATTGATTGGGAAATGTCGCAACGCTTGCTGACCTTGCTGGTCGAGCTTAACCGGATGGGCAAGACAATCCTGATCGCGACCCATGATCTGGCCCTGATCCGCGCGGCCAAAGCGCAGGTGCAAGCGCGGGTGCTGCGCATTACCAATCGGCGTGTCCACCTTGCGGGAGCAAACCTGTGAGACTTCCCTTGCCCCTGCTCACAACATTGCTGCGTGCCGATAGCCAAGCCGGGCGGGTTGTCCCTGCAACCGGGGCCACGGCGCAGCTGACCTTGTTTGCCGCTGGGGTCATGGCGTTTCTGGCCGTCTTCGCCCTCGCGCTGTCACTTGCGGCGGGACGGCTGGCCGTGCGCTGGGGGCAGGAGCTGGAGCGTACCGCGACGGTGCGCATTGTCGCGCCCTTGGAAGAACGTGCAGCGCAGACAGAGGCCGCGTTGCGGGTTCTTGAGACAACGCGCGGCGTCAGCCAAGCGCGCGCGTTGAGTGATGCCGAGCAGGCGGCCTTGCTTGCGCCTTGGTTCGGCGCAGAAGTGTCTTTGGATGAACTTCCTGTGCCGCGACTGATTGAGGTTGTCCAAACGCGGGAGGGGTTTGATGCGGCTGGACTGCGCAATCGGCTTGCCGCAGAGGTGCCAGCAGCCATTCTCGATGATCACAGACGTTGGCGTGCGCCCCTTGTGCGCGCGGCAGAGCGGCTTCGAGTGCTGGCGGCCTTGGCGCTGGGATTGATCATGGCGGCTGTTGCGGCGATCGTGACGCTCGCTGCGAATGCCGCCCTTGCGGCAAATGCCCAGGTTGTGGCGGTCCTGCGTCTTGTCGGCGCAACCGACCGGTATATCGCCAGTGCCTTTGTCCGCCGTTTCACCTTGCGCGCGTTCATTGGCGCTGTCGGGGGCATCGTGTTGGGCTTAGCAGCGCTCTTGCTGCTGCCAGGGCAGGGGGCGCAAGCGGGGGTTTTGACAGGTCTACGGCTGAGTGGTTGGGGGTGGGCGGCACCGCTCGCTATCCCGCCGCTTGCCGGATATATCGCGTTTTTGGCGACCGCCTCTGCGGCGCGCCGGACTTTGAGAGGATTGACCTGATGCAAATCGTGCGGTCCGCGATCTATGTGGCTCAGATCTACCTGATGATGCTGGTGATTGGCCTCATCTTTGCACCTTGGGCGCTGCTTTCGCGGCGCGGTGCCTATGCGGCGTGCAAAGCCTGGTGCCGTTGGAGCTTTTGGACCGCCCGTTGGATGATCGGCTTGCGCGGTGAGGTACGGGGCCCGATCCCTCAGGGTGAGGTCCTGATCGCCGCTAAGCACCAGAGTTTTTTTGATATCATGCTCATTTTTGAAGCCTTACCGGCCGCGAAATTCATTATGAAGCGCGAGCTGCTTTGGACCCCAATCATTGGGATCTATGCCAAACGCTTGGGCTGTATCCCCGTAGCACGCGGCAAACGCGGGGCGGCTATTGCAAAGATGGTCAAGGATGTACAAGCCGGGCGCGCGCATCCGGGGCAGCTTATCATCTATAGCCAAGGCACCCGCGTCGCGCCTGGCGTTAAGGCCCCGTATAAGGTGGGAACAGCGGCGCTCTATAAACAGCTTGATCAGCCTTGCGTGCCAGTCGCGACAAATGTGGGCATCTTTTGGCCGCGCAAAGGGATTATGCGCAAGCCGGGCACCGCTGTTGTCGAGTTCTTGCCCGCGCTCCCGCGCGATTTGGACAAGGACGCCTTTATGTCCGAGCTTGAACAGCAGGTCGAGGCGCGCTCTGACGCGCTGTTGAAGGAGGCAGGGTTTAATGCAAATCATTGAAGACATTGCAGAGCTTGAGGCGCTTTATGGCCCGCCCGGCGCGGCGAGCACCCGCAAAGTGGTACATCGTCTGACACCGCTCTATCGCAAGTGGATATTGACGGCGCGATATTGCGTGCTGTCAACCGTCGGACCTGACGGCACCGATGGCAGCCCGCGCGGGGATGAAGGGCCGGTTGTCGTCGTTCAAGACGCGCATACTTTGCTGATGCCGGATTGGCGGGGCAATAACCGCATGGACAGTTTGCGAAATATCGTTGCTGATGGTCGCCTTTCGCTGATGTTTATGGTGCCAGGCTCGAACACGGTGGTGCGTCTCAACGGGCGCGGCGTAGTGACGACAGATGCCAGCATAACGGGACGTTTTGAGAAAGACGGCAGCACGCCGCGCTCTGTGATCGTGATCACAATTGGCGAGATCTATACCCAATGCGCCCGAGCGACATTGCGCGCCGGTCTTTGGACGCGCGATGATAGCGCCGATTTGCCCAGCGTCGGCGCGCTTTTGGCCGAAGCTTCGAGCGGTGAGGAAGGCGGCGCAAGCTATGATGCCGACTGGGCCGCGCGTGCGAAAAAAACCATGTGGTAGCCAAGGGGTTTCGGCCGGGCATATTGACGCGCGATGCGCGCCGCGCCTTTCAAATCTCGTTGGGAATATGCCGCTCGGCGCTCATCTTTGTGCGTTAAAACGCTGGATAATAAGGGTATTTTGGAATTTTTGTGCTTGAAATAAAGGTTTCATTGAAATTAGGGGTAAATCAACGATAAACTGTCAAAAATCAAAGCCGGGTTCACCGGCGCAATAACGAGCGGTCAGATGCGGATTACAGTTTCACATGATCTTCCTTTGGAGGAAGAGCTAAAGGGCCCTGTCAAGGTGGGCTGGTTCTTCGCGGACGGGACGAAAGCGCCGGTCATTTACGCCCCGCCCCGCCGGGTTAAACTGCGCGAGACGCAGCGTGGGCATTCTAAATCCGCCTCGCGATGCCCGGCGATCATCAATCTCGAATCCCGTTATTTTGAGGTGCTCTGTCCGGTTGATCTACATTTGGAGTTTACGCGCGATGAAAAGGGTAAACCCCATCTTGTGAACAAGGCGGGCCGGAATAGTAGCATTCGCGGTCAGCATTTGGGCCAAATGGTCTCTGTCACCTCAGAGCCCGAATGGCGCTATCCGGATCGCCCGACCTTTCAGCTGAAGCTGCCTTATACGCTGATATCGGATGAACCGGTCTATATGTCCCAACTCGCGCCTTTTATGCATTACGCGCAGCCGCCTTGGCCCGGTACGATCTTTGGTGGGCGTTTTCCGATTGATGTGTGGCCTCGGCCGCTCATGTGGGCCTTTGAATGGCATGACACAAAATTGCCGCTCAGGATCAAGCGCGGCGATCCGCTTTTCTACATCCACTTTGAGCCGGTCAATCCCGCGCGCCCGGTTCAATTGGTTGAGGCAGAGCTAACAGACGATTTGCAAAAATATCTTTCGCATATCTCGGGTGCTGTGAACTATGTAGATCAAACCTTTTCCCTGTTTGCGCAAGCCGAGCAAGCGCGACCGGATAAGCTGCTCCAAGAGGTGAAGCGCGGCGGACGGGGCTGAGATGTCTAGTTTGCCGAGTGTTCCGCGAAATTTAGTTGGAGCGGTGGCGTGACCCGGTTGGGCCCAGAAAACGCGGCGCTTTGGTTCGCCGAGGATGGCTATGTTGTTACCAATGACAAACTAAACGGTCGCCGCGTTGCTGGGGCCTCTTTTTTGAAAGGTTTCGTCAAACACGCGCAGGTAGATACCTTTTTTGGCCTCTGCCTTTCAAACAAGCAGCGTGAAGTCTTCGCGAAGCTTATGGGTGAATTGGGCGCGCGGGCACCTGTGCAGACGATGGGCGTTTCGGATTTTCAAAGGCTTCATGATATCGGGTGCCTTTATCACCCCAGCCCGAACCTAGCTGATTTGGCGTGGCAGCGGCACTGGGAGGGGGCGCGCGGATATTCCCTCTGCGGTATTACCCATACGACGGCCACGCCCGCTGTCATGAAACACGTGTTCGAGTTGGGCTCGGCTCCGGTGATGCCGTGGGACGCGTTAATTTGCACTTCGCAAAGTGTTCAGCGGTCAATCCTCACGCAGCTTGAGGCGTGCGACGCTTATTACACCGACCGTTTCGGCGGCAAGCCGCCGCCCCGCCTACAGACGCCCGTCATCCCCCTTGGCGTTGATACCGAAGCATTCGCGCCCGGCAAAGGTGCGCGCGTTGCGGCGCGCAAGCGGCATGGGTTTGAGGTGGATGATGTCGTCTTTTTGACGCTGGCCCGGCTTTCGCCCCAAGAAAAGTTCGACCCGCTTCCCTATTTTATGGCGATGCAACAGGCACAAACCGCGCTTGCCGGGTCGGGTCGTCAGATCCATGTTCTGATGTGCGGCCTCTATGCGGATGGCTATGGGCGCAAAGTTTTTGAGCAAGGCGCGCAAGCGTTAATGCCCGATGTCCCCTATCACCATTTCGACGGCGGCGAT
Source organism: uncultured Rhodobacterales bacterium (assembly GCA_964459535.1). Lineage (GTDB taxonomy): Bacteria > Pseudomonadota > Alphaproteobacteria > Rhodobacterales > Rhodobacteraceae > JBCBCP01. Next base: position 4,857 of record CAYWNJ010000028.1, on the reverse strand, counting down.
GCCGAGGCGCGGGCGGATGCGTTCGCGCTGTCGGATGTGTTCACATTCCCGATTGACAATATCCAAGAAACCTTTGGTCTCGCGCCAATAGAAGGAATGGCAGCCGGTCTACCCATTATTTGTTCTGATTGGGACGGGATGAAAGATACGGTAACGCCAGAGGTCGGCATGCGTATCCCGACGCTGATGGCGGGGGCGCAGACACTTGAGCGCGAGGCAAAACGCTTGCAGCTTGGCATACACAACTATGTGCAATATACCAGTCAAGTGTCTGGTATGACAGTGATAAATGGCCAAGCGTGGGTCGAGGCGGTCGTGGCCCTCACCCGCGAAGGGGCCTTGCGAAAGAGATTAGGGGCCGCTGCGCAGGCGCGTGCGCGTAGCCTTTATGATTGGTCTGCCGTTATTCCTCAGATGCAAGCGCTCTGGTCTGAACTGGCCGAACGCCGCGCGCATTTTGAAGACACGCCCGCAGGTGGCGCGCAAGCACGCGCGCCTATGAGCCTATCGCCCGGAGAGCTTTTTGCCGCTTATCCGACCGCGCAGTTTTCGGATCGCCCGCGCCAGTATAGGCGTCATCCCAATCTTGCCGACACGGATCCGGCGGGCGCGGTTGATCGCATCATAAAGGTCCACCGATACGCCGCTCTGGGGTGCAAACCCTCCAGCCGGGTGAATTTCATTCGGGTGCTGCAAGCACTTTCAGACCAAGAGACGCTTTGGAGCAGCCCGCTTGAGCTGCAAGAGCGCTCGGGTTTATCAAGCGATGTCATCGAGCGCAGTTTGCTTTGGCTCGAAAAGTTTGACCTCGCGTTACAGATGCCAGAGGATGTGGTAAAGATATGAACATGCAACCTACCCCTCCCGAAGCGGCGTTCGAAGATGAGCGCACGGCCCTACTTAAGGCGAACGAGGCGTTTGAGCGGGGACAAGTGAACGAGACTTGGTCTTTGATCTCACCGCTGATTGGACGCACTGATCTACCTGATCCATTTGTAAATAAAAGAAACTTTCTACAACTTGGCTGTGCGGTATACTATACAGGTGATCTGGAAGCGGCGAATGAGTTGAATGCACGCTTGCCCGTTACGCGGGATTTTCTCCCCCTCCGATATCGTCTCGCGATCCGGCAACGCCAGCCGCGCACGGCCAAATGGTTGCGCCGCAGCTCGATTGCCGAAGGGGATAAAAGGCTGGCGATGGACTTTCGGACATCAGCCGCCATTTGGTCGATGTGGAATGGCCGATTGCGCGATGGGTTTCGGCTCTATCCCAATCGCCATGGCGCGATCATGTTTCCCAAGATTATTCCTGACGCGCTGCGCTATGCACCGCTTCCCAAAGATCCAAAGGACGATCTGCCCTGGATTATCTTGGAACAAGGGGTGGGCGATATATTCTTTTATCTGTGCCACATTCGTCAGCAAGGGCATCACAATCGCTCGACATTTGTGGCAGATCGTAAGTTCCAGGGGTTGATCGCGCGCTGGTTCCCTGAGGCGAAGTTCGTTGCATTTCAGCAGATTCCAGAGTCCATGAACGGTCAGGCCTGCCATTGTGCTGGAGATTTTATTGGGCGGGGATGGCACCAATCTGGCGACTTGCTTGTACGGGACCGGCCCGATACGCCGCGCCGCTCTGTCTTAGACAGGCCCGTCTTTGGCATCTGCTGGCGTGGTGGGTCCGGGCAAAACCGGCGCGAAGAGCGGCATATTCCCCTGCAATATTTCCTTGATTTGCTGCCAAAGGGCGCCGATTTTCTAGCGCTGCAATTTGATATTACAGATGAAGAAAAGGCAGTTTTGGCCAAGGATGGGCGCGTGCGCTTGCCATTTGCCGATATCACCGCCGACCCCATGGTGACACTCGATATGGTGCGGGATTTGGCTGGGGTTATATCCGTGGACAGCGCAAATTGGCATTTTGCTGGAGTCGCTGATGTGCCGTTTTTGGCGATCATGAATAAGACAGCGCATTGGTTCTGGGGCCCCCGCGCGCATGCAGAGGATACCTATCCCTCTGCTCAGACTGTGCGCAAAGTGGATCTGTCTAGTCTGGGGATCAAGGACTGGATGGCGTCTGCGCGCCGCCGTTGGCAAGAACGGCCCAAGGCAGCGCCTTTTGTGTCGCCTTCCAAGCCTGCAAAGCCTGCGGATTTTGATCAGCCGGTTTTTGTGGTGAGCATTCCACGCTCGCGTTCGTCGATGATTATGCGGGCTCTGGCGGCCCAAGGGGTTTGGACGGGTAAGACTGTTGGTCCCAGTTCGGCAAATCCGCATGGCTTTTTTGAAAATACCGAGTTGCGGGAACTCTTTGTCAAAGGCGTGCTTAAGGAGCTCGGCTCGGACCCGCTCGGCGTGACTGACTTGCCACCGCTTTTCCCGTTGCCGCCTTTCCCGCATCTGGCGTATCAGTTCCGCCGCAGAATCGGGCAGCAAGGATATGAGAGCGGGGCCTGGGCCTTTAAAGATCCCAAGCTGACTCTGCTCTGGCCGATCTACGCCCGCGCCTTCCCCCAAGCGCATTGGGTTATTCTTGACCGGCCGACCGATGACATTATTGCCAGCCTCTGTCGCACATCGTTTATGAGGCGTCACTCACGGAGCCCGGAATTTTGGCGGATGTTCTGTATTGCTTATCAAGAGCGTATGAATACGCTGGAGAAGATGCTTCCCAATGTCTTACGCGTTGACGTTGATAAGGTAGCACAGCATGATTTTTCGCAACTTTCTGTGCTTTTCGAACGTATGGGCTTGTCCTTTTCGGCGGAGAAGGCGCAAGCTGCGATTGATCAAAAGCTTGTCGGCGCTGGGCGTGGTACCGAAGTGCAGAGCTGATGGTAGTGCGGCTCCTCTCTGCGCGGGCGCATGTTTTCGGATGTTTGATTTGAAACTCCCGAAGGTTTCTGCAACATGATAAAGGCTATGCCGGTTTGAACACTTCGGGCCGTCTTAGCGAGAAGGATCAATCAATGGGCATAAACTCTGAAAGTGATATCTCGGCTAATCTGCAGATTGGTCCGACCGACAATGGCATGATCCGTCTTTATGTCGAAGCTGGGAAGATCGAGATCCCTATGGATTTTGACCCTGATGAGGCGCGTGAAATCGCAGATGAGATACTTGCCGCCGCCAAAGCGGCGGAGAACCTAAAGCGATAACAGAGTAATTCAGCGTCTTATCTTGCGTCGCCGCGCGCTGCCCCCACTTGGCGCGGCGCGCGCGACTCTGATCTTAGTTCGTGCAAGGGATCGGGATATTCACGACTTCTGCGCCACGTCTGTTGCGCACCGTGCAGATCTCTTTAGGGGCGGGGGCGGCGTTTGCTTGTTTTGATTCCAAGCCAAGCAATGTCTCGTGATTAACCTCGACAGCGCTCGCAACCGTGTCATCTTGTACGCCAACCAGAGATAGAGTTAAGCGGCCTGTGGATTGGGCTTGAGCCAGGGCCGCAACTTGCTGTGGGCTGGCCGAAACTGTGACCGATCGTGCGACCTCGATCTTGTTGTCATCCGTCGCGGAGCGTTGGTCAATGGCCATAAGCACGACCCCTGTCTCAATGAGCCGGGTTACCTCACCTGAGCCATTCGCACCGCTTCCAGTCCAGTAGACATCCACGCGATCCCCAGGCCGCAGGAAGCCTGAAACACCGCTCGCCAAATCCACCAGGATTGTAAAGGCGCGCATTCCGCGCTCTAGCTTGGTTGTGATGCCTGCATCAACGCCAGGCTGAGTTACTTTTATATTCATAATAGCTTCATTGCGCTCCATCGCGCGCAGTACGGTACGCTGCCCTTCGTCATCTTCGGGAAAGAGTAAGCCATCCTCGACGCGAAATGTACCACCGGGTACGGCGCTTTCAGGCCACGTGACCTTTTTAACGTCGCGTAGAGAGAGCTTGTGACCATATTTTAACGGCCGCTTGGCAACCCAAATCTCTACAGTTGGCACGGTTTCTTGCTTCGTTGCCCGTTCTTGAGCCAGTGCATTTTGATACAGGCTAATATGGTTTTTGGCGAGGTAAACGGCACCACCGGCCATCGCAACACCAACCATCAGGATCAATCCAAAAAACACACGCATTTGCTTCTCTCACTTGGGCAAGGGCGCATCAGGATGCGCTATTCGATTTAGGTATATGCTGATAAAGAAATACGGCAGTATTAGGGTCAGGACGTGATTTTCACATGACCGATACCGATAGCTTTGACCTTATAGTAAATTGCCTCAGCTCAGGACAACCGCTGACTTCTTCGTGTCATTTTGCCGTGGTGCCAACATGACAAACGGGCCGCACTTGCGAAATAGATGCGGCCCGTTTAGTGTTTTGAAAGAGTAGCTGCGCCTTAACTATCGGCATTAAAGCTAGTTCTTGCGCTCACTCGATATAGATTAGGATGGCTTCGTCTTGGCGCTGATTTCGGTCTTGATGTTGGTCGTCGCGTCACCAATAGCGCCATTGACTGCTGAAACGGCAACGCCGCCGATTCCGATAACAGCTGCGGTCAGAACAACCCAATCAACGGTTGCTGCGCCGTCTTCGTCTTTGCGGAACTTTTTGATAAACTTGAGCATTTGTTTCTCTCCATAGGATCAAGTAGTTTTCAACTTTGCCGCACTCTCCGTTTAAGCGTCTCTTACTGCTCTGGCCTGCGCGACATGGGGAGTTTTTGCCGGGCGAGTAAGGCAGCAATTTGGCGGGAAGCCGCGCTTTCTTGGGCATTTTTACCTTTTCTTAAAAAAGATCGTAAAACACTGATTTTAAGTAAAATATTTTTAGGCATTTGTATAATGCACTGAAAACATAGGCTGATGATGTCAATTCTGCCACAATTGAACACATCTATAGGGGGAATTT
>CAYWNJ010000027.1:0-11575 GCA_964459535.1 uncultured Rhodobacterales bacterium | reverse complement strand
GGGCGCTCAAGGATTCCTTACGCGGCGCTCCCTTCGTGCCGGTCGCGGTTGCTGAGAATGTAAGCTGGGATGATCTGGCAAAGGTATCGGTCAACGCACCGGCGCTGCCTGGTATTGCGCCTGAGGTCGGTCTAAGCCGGGTCTACCCCATGGGGTCAGATTTTGCCCATGTGATCGGCTATGTGGGACCTGTGAGTGACTACAATCTCAATCAGATCGAAGATCCCGATCCGCTGCTCCGTATTCCGCGCTTTCAAATCGGAAAGGTCGGGGTCGAGGCCAAACACGAAGACAATCTGCGTGGCAAAGCTGGGACAAGCCAAGTTGAGGTAAACGCGACCGGGCGCATTATGCGCGAGCTAAGCCGACAAGAGGGTCGTCCCGGTGCGGATGTCCAACTGACCATCGATACCAAGCTGCAAAGCTACGTTCAGGCCCGCTTAGGCGAGCTTAGCGCCAGTGCCGTCGTCATTGATGTTGAAACGGGTGACTTGCTGGCCATTGGGTCTTCGCCAACGTTCGATCCAAACCTGTTCGTGCGCGGGATTTCGGTTGCTGACTATGCAGCGTTGACGGAGAATAAATATCGCCCACTCGCGTCTAAGTCTGTCCAAGGGACCTACCCCCCCGGATCTACCTTCAAAATGATTACCGCGATGGCCGCGCTAGAGGCCGGGCTGGTTGGCCCAGATGAAACCGTGCGCTGTACGGGCAAGGTAGAGGTTGCGGGGCGCGCCTTTCATTGCTGGAAGCGTGCGGGGCATGGCAATGTCGATCTCAGTGACAGCCTAAAGCAAAGCTGCGATGTCTATTATTATGACCTAGCGCTTAAAGTCGGGATCGAGAATATCTCTGCCATGGCCCGCCGCTTCGGTCTTGGAGTGTCGCATGATGTACCAATGTCGGCCGTTGCGCGAGGCCTTGCTCCGGACAAAAACTGGAAGCGCCGCGTTCATGATCAAGACTGGGTGCCGGGCGACACGGTAAACGTCTCCATCGGCCAAGGATTTATGCTCGCCTCACCGCTGCAATTGGCGGTGATGAGCGCGCGGCTTGCCACAGGGCGTGAAACGCGCCCTCGGTTAATCAAGTCAATAGAGGGGATTGAACAGCCTTTGGGCACCGGTGCTGATCTGGGACTGAGTGAAGTCAACCTGATTAAGATGCGCCGGGCGATGTATGAAGTGGTGAATGATCGCCGTGGCACGGCCTATTCCAGCCGGATCATTGCGGACGGTATGCGTATGGCGGGGAAAACAGGCACATCACAAGTGCGCAATATCACCACCGCCGAACGAGAGCGGGGCGTGACAAAGAACGCAGACCTTCCATGGGAGCGGCGAGATCACGCCCTCTTTGTCAATTTCGCCCCATTTGATGCGCCCAAATACGCCGTGGCTGTGGTTGTCGAGCATGGCGGCAGCGGCTCTGCTGCGGCGGCCCCAATTGCCCGAGATATCACCTTGCAGGCGCTTTATGGTGGAGAGCCGCCGCTAGAAGCTTACCCCAAAAGTGACCGTGAGACTATTGGCGCGCGCCAGGACAAACTGCGCGCGGTTCGGCCCATCGCCAATTACGGACAAAGTGACCGCGTATGAGTTATCTTGAATACTCCGTTAAATCCGTCCCCACGGGCTTCCGCAAACTGCTCTTTCTAAACTGGCCCTTGATCGTGCTGATTACGGCGGTGGCGTGTATAGGTTTTTTGATGCTGTTCTCCGTCGCGGGTGGGAGTTTTTCGCCCTGGGCGGAACCTCAGATGAAGCGCTTTGCCATGGGGCTCGCGCTGATGTTTTGCGTTGCGATTGTGCCGATCTGGTTTTGGCAATCGGTTTCTATCCTGGCCTATATGGGCGCGCTGGTGCTGCTTTTGGCGGTGGAGTTCTTTGGATCCGTCGGGATGGGCGCGCAACGCTGGATCGACTTAGGCTTCATGCGTTTGCAGCCGTCGGAGCTGATGAAGATCACATTGGTCATGGCGCTTGCCGCCTATTATGACTGGCTTCCGCCGCAGCAAAAGTCTCGGCCCCTTTGGGTTCTCCTCCCGGTCCTGATGATCGCGCTGCCAACGATGCTTGTGCTGCGCCAACCGGATCTTGGAACCTCAATTCTGCTGCTCACGGCGGGGGGCGGTCTGATGTTCATCGCAGGCGTGCACTGGGCTTATTTTGCAGCGGTTGTCGCGGCCAGCGTTGGCCTTATCGCCGCCGTCTTCCAATCGCGCGAGACAACCTGGCAGCTTCTGTCAAACTACCAATACCGCCGGATTGATACGTTTCTTGACCCCAGCCGGGATCCGCTTGGCGACGGTTATCACATTTCGCAATCGAAAATCGCTCTTGGGTCCGGCGGCTGGACCGGACGCGGATTTATGCAAGGCACGCAAAGCCGATTAAACTTTTTGCCCGAAAAGCATACCGACTTTATCTTTACCACGCTTGCCGAAGAATTCGGCTTCGTCGGGGCCTTCTCGCTCTTAATGCTCTACACGCTGATCATCGTCTTTTGCGTCTCATCGGCCCTGGCCAATCGCGAGCGCTTTTCGTCGCTCTTGATCCTGGGGATCGCCTTGAACTTCTTTTTGTTCTTTGCCGTGAATATGTCGATGGTTATGGGGCTTGCGCCCGTCGTCGGTGTGCCTTTACCTCTCGTGAGCTATGGCGGCTCTGCCATGCTCGTCCTGATGCTTGCCTTTGGCCTGATCCAAAGCGCCAATGTCCACCGTCCGAGATAGCCTATGATTAACGCTCTTTTTGCAGCCCGTCCTGAAAGATGGCCCGACTACGCGGTGCCTCTGCGCGCTGCTTTCGCGGAAACGGGGCTTAAGGTCCACCTGTCCCAAGACATCCCGCCCGAAACGGTTGACTATATCATCTATGCACCGAATTCCCCGCTCAAGGACTTTACACCATTCCCGCGCCTCAAAGCCGTTCTGAGCCTCTGGGCGGGCGTCGAAGCTATCTATGACAACCCAACCCTTACGGTTCCGCTGTGCCGCATGGTCGATCCGGGACTGACCCAAGGCATGGCAGAATGGGTGAGCGGCCATGTGCTGCGCTACCATCTGGGAATGGATGCCCATATCACAGCGGCGCCCGGAACCTGGCAACCCAAAGCGCCGCGTCTCGCATGGGATTGCCCGGTGACCATCTTAGGAATGGGCGAGCTTGGCACTGCAACCGCACACATACTGACAGAGATCGGCTTTCCAGTAACAGGTTGGAGCCGCACCCCCAAAAATATCCCGAATATAAAATGCGAAACGGGCCAAGAGCGGCTTATCCCAGCACTTCAATCGGCCCAAATCCTGGTCCTGTTGTTGCCAGACACCCCCGCAACACAGAACGTCATAAATGCCAAAACACTGCAGGCGCTCCCCAAAGGCGCCATGATCCTCAACCCAGGCCGAGGCCCCCTGATTGACGATGCGGCGCTCTTGGCAGCCCTCGACAGCGGCCACATCGCGGCGGCGACCCTGGATGTATTCCGCACAGAACCCTTACCAACCGATCACCCTTACTGGCATCACCCAAAGGTGACGGTGACCCCCCACATTGCGTCGGAAACCCGGCCCCACTACTCCAGCAAAACCATCGCCGAAAATATCCGCCGCTCCGAGGCGGGCCTCCCTCTCCTCCACCAAGTCAACCGGGCCCTCGGATACTAACAGACCTCACCTTCCTCTTGCCAAAAATATCCAAAACCCACCGCACGCCAAACGCGCAGCGCTGATCGCCAGCCACACCCTTGCAATCCGCCCCAGGATAACGCAACGCTGCCGCCATGAGCACACGTAACTTTCAAGGCACCATGACCCGCGCGATCCATGCCGGGGAAGCGCCTGACCCGGCGACCGGCGCTTCCGCCCCGCCGATCCACATGTCTTCGACCTTTGTGAGCCACGAGGTCTCCGGCTTTTCCGCGCATGACCTGACCGAGGATAGCCCCTTTGCCTATGCGCGTTGGGCCAATCCCACGGTGCAGATGCTTGAACGCAAAATCGCCGCCCTACAAGGCACCGAAGATTGTCTTTGCACGGCCTCCGGCATGGCTGCCGCGTCGGCCATTATGTTCAGCGTCTTGTCAGCAGGAGATCATCTGATCATTTCTGATGTCAGCTATGCCGGGGTGGCGGAACTCGCGCGCGAGACATTGCCGCGGATGGGGGTCGAGGTCACCCGGGTCGACATGTCAGACCCAGCAAATGTCGCAAACGCGCTCCGAGAGACCACCAAGCTTGTTCACTGTGAAAGCCCCGCTAACCCCATCATGCGCCTCACGGACCTGGCCGAGGTGGCGCGATTGGCGCACCAAGCAGGGGCCCTGGTCTCGACCGATGCGACATTCGCCTCGCCCCTCGGGATGGATACGCAAGCGCTTGGCATCGACCTCGTGATGCACTCCACCACGAAATATATTGGGGGCCATGGGGACGCACTCGGCGGCGCTGTGTGCGGTCGCGCGGAGCTGATCCAGAAATTGCGGATCGAAGCGGGCATCCATCACGGCGGCATCCTCTCCCCGTTTAACGCGTGGCTCATTGCCCGCGGCGCGGCGACTTTGCCCTTGCGAATGCGCGCGCACCAAGAGGGGGCCCTCGCGGTCGCAAGCTGGCTTGAACAACGCAGCACCGTCACGCGCGTGATGTATCCCGGCCTGCCGTCCCATCCTCAACACGAGCTTGCCCGCGCGCAAATGCTCAACACCTCTGGCATGATGTGCTTTCAGGTCGGGGATGTCGCCACGGCCGAGCGGATTGCACAAAATATGATCGAGAAGATGGACTTCGTGCATTACGCGGTCTCTCTAGGCCATCATCGCAGTCTAATCTTTTGGATGGAAACCGAAGCGCTTATGGCCTCGTCCTTTGCCCTCACCGGGGCCTCAGCCGAGAGCTACCGCGCTTTTGCAGGGGATGGCGTCTTTCGTTTATCAATTGGGCTGGAGGATCCAGAAGACATCATCGCAGACCTGTCGCGCGCATTGTGAGGCTGGATCTCCTCGCCCGCATCGCGCTCGCGCCCTTACTCCTGGTCCAAGCCTTGCGCACGCGCGCGCGTACGCCCAAACTGCCAGAGGCACTTGGCGCCCATACGGGCCAGACCGGCACAGGTCCAGCGCTGCGTCTTTTGCTTGTTGGCGATAGCACAATGGCGGGCGTGGGCAGCGCGCATCTCGATGAGGCGCTCGCAGGGCAGCTCTGCGCGCGCCTCGCCCCGCACTATACACTCCACTGGCATATTCATGCACGCACCGGGGCAACAACGCGGGCGACGGCGCAGTCTTTGCCGCCACATCCGTGCGACATGGCTGTTGTCTCATTGGGTGTGAATGATGTGACCAGCCTTGTCCCGCTTCGGCGCTGGCTGGCGCAGACCAAAGCGTTGATCACGCAACTCCGAGCGCAGGGCGCGCAGGCCATTCACCTCAGCGCTGTGCCGCCAATGGGGCGTTTCCCCGCGCTTCCACAACCTTTGGCCTGGGTGCTGGGCGCGCAGGCTGCCCGGATGAACGCCGCGCTGGCGCAGATGATCGCCGACGAAATGCCAGATGTTGTGCTGCATACGCTCTCAGATTTACCGCTGGGCGAGGGAGCTGTCGCACGCGATGGGTATCATCCAGGCCCCGCGACCTATGCGCTTTGGGCAGAGCAGGTCGCAAGCCAGATCCTCACCCACAAGTCGGACAATTCTCCCGCCGCTTGACCGAGATTTTTCGACTTTCCCCCCAAAGGGCGTCATAAATCAGCATTTCACCCCGAAGCGGGGCGCCCGCGCCGGTGATCAGCTTGATCGCCTCGACCGCCATCATTGTGCCTATAACACCGGGCAGAGGGCTAAGAACCCCCACCTCGGCGCAGCTTGGCGCAAGCCCGGGCGCAGGGGGTGTGTCAAAAACGCAGCGATAGCACGGCGCGCCTTTGGCCGGGTCAAATACGCTCAGTTGGCCTTCCCATTGACTAAGCGCGCCCGAGATCAGCGGTACGCCAGCGGCGACGCAAGCGTCATTGATGAGATATCGGGTGTCAAAATTATCGGTGCCATCCAGCACGATCTGATAGTCAGAGATCAGGTCCCCAACGATATCCGAGGTGAGCGCACGGTGATACGGGCGAACCTCAACAAAGGGATTTTGCGCCCGCATCATAGCCTCAGCGGAGAAGACCTTTGGCATGCCAATCCGCGCATCGTGATGAATGACCTGACGCTGAAGATTGCTGGCGTCCACGATATCCGGGTCGATAACGCCGATGGTTCCAACCCCTGCCGCTGCAAGATATTGAAGGGCTGGCGCGCCAAGGCCGCCTGCGCCAACCACCAGCACTTTTGCGCGCTTGAGCGCGACCTGACCTGGCCCCCCAATTTCACGCAGCACGATATGACGCGCATATCGGTTGAGTTCCGTCTCGGATAGCGGACCATTGCTCTGTGCACTTTCAGCGCGCGCATTCTGTGCGGCAAGAGCCCGCTGTCGCACGCGCCCGAGAACAAAGCGATAGCTCAGAATTACAGCTGCAAAACCCGCCAGCATGAGCCAAAGCCCAAGATCCGCGCCAGTTGCCAGCCTGAGCGGATGCCCTTGGGGCAAGATAACATGGATTGCAATGACCGCGACGAACAGCACCCCAAGAAGCCTGACGCGCAGGATACGCGGCGTGCCCATCGCTGCCCCTGTGAGCCAGATCACAGCGGCCATTGTGAAAACCACCAGCATCAGCCCGTGCCTGTGCTGCCAAACCCGCCCGAGCCGCGCTTGGTCTCTTCAAGGGTTGGTCCGGCGGCAAATTCAGCTTGGGTTACTTGCGCGGCAACCATTTGAGCGATCCGCATCCCATGTTCGATGACAAAGGGCTCGGCACCGAGGTTGACCAGGATCACCCCAACCTCACCGCGATAGTCGCTGTCAATGGTGCCGGGACTATTGGCCAGCGTGATACCATGCTTCAACGCCAACCCCGAGCGGGGACGGATTTGCACCTCAAACCCTGATGGTACAGCCATATGCAAACCTGCGGGCACCAGGGCGCGCGCGCTGGGTGCGAGTGTAACGCTGCGCCGATCTGGAAAGTTTGCGCGCAAATCTGCGCCCGCCGCGCCCGGAGTTTCGTACCGTGGCAGCCCAAGCGCCTGATCCGCGCCGGTGGCCCATGCCAGCTCAATGCGCATTAGTCCGAGCCCTCTCCCTTAGCGCCAAGCGCTTGCGCAACGCGCGCGGCGAGGCGGCGAGCGACCTCGGTCTTGTCCAAGCGCGGCCAGCTTTCCGCGTCCTCTTCGGTGATCAGATGCACCGCGTTTTCCGCGCCTCCCATGATCCCAGTCTCAGGGCTGACATCGTTTGCGACGATCCAATCACACCCTTTGCGGTGACGTTTGGCCTTGGCATGGGCGATGACATCCTCTGTCTCTGCCGCAAAGCCAATGACAAGGTTGGGGCGACCCTCGGTCATCTGCGCAACGCCCGCCAGAATGTCCGGGTTTTCAATATACTGCAGCGGTGCAATCGCTCCCTGCGTTTTCTTTATTTTTTGCGCGGCAACCTGCTCCACCCGCCAATCCGCTACGGCAGCGGCAAAGATGGCGGCATCGCAGGGCAGGGCGCTTTGCACGGCCTCTTGCATCTGCTGGGCGGTTTCGACGCGGTGGACCTCGACGCCCAGTGGCGGCTCTGTGGTTGATGGACCTGTTACAAAGACTACCTCCGCCCCCAAAGCGGCAAGCGCGGCACCAATTGCTGTACCTTGTGCGCCCGAGGAGCGGTTTGCGATATAGCGCACCGGGTCAATGGGTTCATGCGTGGGCCCGGACGTGACGAGTATGCGCCGCCCTTGAAGGGGCGCACTTGCGAACCGCCCGGCGATTGCCGCGACGATTTCGGCAGGTTCTGCCAAGCGCCCCGGCCCAAACTCCCCGCACGCCATATCTCCGTCGTTGGGGCCGACAAAGCCAACCCCATCCGCGCGCAAGGTTTCCAAGTTTCGCTGCGTCGCCGGATGCTGCCACATGCGCACATTCATCGCTGGCGCCATCAAGACCGGCGTGTCCGTAGCCAGCAAAAGCGTTGTCGCCAAATCCGAGGCTAGACCCTGCGCGGCCTTGGCCATCAGATCAGCCGTCGCGGGCGCAACGACAACCAGATCGGCCGACCGAGAGAGCTGTATGTGCCCCATCTCGGCCTCGTCAGTCAGATCAAACAGGCTTTGATAAAGCTTCGACCCGGCTATGGCCGCGACGGACAGAGGCGTTACAAATTCAGCCCCAGCCTTGGTCAGCACGGGTGTGACGCTGGCGCCGCGCGCGCGCAACAGCCGGATGAGTTCAAGCGCCTTATAGGCCGCGATCCCGCCGCCAATGATCAACAGGACGGATTTTCCCTGCAACGACATTGCGCGTCTCCCTGGCCAGATAGGCGGACCATAGGCAAGCTCTTGCCAACTTAAAAGCCCCGCAAAGCGCCATGTGGTCCCATTTTAGGCTAAGAAATGCGCGACCTCTTGACTTTGACCTTCTAAAGACCGGCGCATTTTGAGAAACGCAGCGGCCTCCAGCTGGCGCACCCGCTCTTTGCTCAGGCGCAGCTCTTGCCCAAGGCTTTCAAGCGTCCGGGGCTCTTCGCGCAACTTGCGTTCGCGCACGATAAAGCGCTCGCGATCATTCAACGCACCAAGCGCCTCCATCAGCCAGGCGCGAAGTTGCGCCGCGTCGTGCTCGTGTTCGACGGTTTCTGCCGCCTGAGGCGAGTCATCCTCCAGCGCTTCGATCCATTCACGCCCTTCGTCGTCCACCGATTGGGTTGCGTTGAGAGAGAAGTCAGAGCCTGCAAGTCGTCCCTCCATCATCTCAACATCCGCAAGCGGCACACCAACCTCGGTCGAGATCATCTGACGCAGTTGATGGGCGTCGAGCACCTCGCCCGCCGCTGCGCTTTCGCGCTCAAGGCGGGCTTGCACGCGGCGCATGTTAAAGAACAAAGACTTTTGGCTTGAGGTCGAGCCGGTTCTAACCATCGACCAATTGCGCATGACATAATCTTGGATTGAGGCTTTGATCCACCAAATCGCATAGGTCGAAAAGCGCACACCGCGGTCAGGATCAAATTTGTCCGCTGCTTTCATCAGCCCGAGGCCAGCCTCTTGAATAAGATCATTCATCGGCGCGCCGTAGCGCTTGAACTTGGCCGCCATCGAGATCGCAAGACGCATATAGGCCGTAATCAGCCGATGCAGCGCCGCCTCGTCTCGTTGGTCGCGCCAGGCATAGGCCAGCTGTAGCTCGGTTTCTGCATCCAGAAGCTCGGCCTTCATCGCCTTTCGAGAGATTGTCGTATCTCTGTTTATATCGAGCGCCATGCCATCTTCCCCCTTCGGCAATCACGCTTGTCTTGCGCGTCTGAGAGGGATACGCAGAGCGAAGCCGATTGGATCAATCAGCGGAGCAACAATATGCTGCCTTCGATGACACTTGTGCTAGGAGGCGCGGCCTCGGGGAAGTCGCTCTTTGCCGAAAGGCTATTGCTTGCCAGTGGCTTAGCCCCGGTTTACCTGGCGACAACACGGGTCCGGGGGGCGGCTGAGGATGCCGAGATGAAGTCTCGGATCGAGGTTCATCGTGCTCGCCGCGATGCGGTTTGGCGCAGTTATGAAGCGGCAGAGGGGCTTGGCGATGTACTGCGCGGGCTAGAGCCTGGATCGGCGGCGTTGATTGACTGCGCGACGATGTGGTTGACGAATTACATGATGGACGGGGCGGACCTGACGGCGGCCTCCGATGCTTTCTTAGAAGAGCTTGCACCCGCACGCATTCCTTTAGTGATTGTAAGCAATGAAATTGGACAGGGTATCGTCCCTATGGAGGCCGAAACCCGCGCCTTTCGTGAGGCGCAGGGGCGGCTCAACATCGCCATAGCGGCGCAAGCGGATACGGTCGTGCAAGTCGTGGCCGGGCTGCCCAATGTTCTAAAGGGGAGATTGGCGTGAGCATTTGGCATTGGGTGCGCCACGGGCCGACGCATCAAAAGAGCTTTGTCGGCTGGCGCGATGTGGATGTCGATCTATCGGACACAGATCAGATCGCGCGGCTTGATCGCTTTTTGCCCAGCGACGCTTTGGTGGTCTCGTCCGATCTCAAGCGGTCGGTGAAGACGGCGGATGCGATTTGTAATGCGCGCGAGCGCCTGCCGCACATGCCAGGATTGCGGGAGTTCCATTTTGGTGATTGGGACGGGCTGCACTTTTCTGAGGTTGCGGCACAAGATCCTCAGACCAGCCGCGCCTTTTGGGAAAGCCCTGGGGACATCACCCCGCCCGGCGGTGAAAGTTGGAACACCTCCGCTGCGCGCGTCGCGGTCGCCGTCCAAGAGTTGACGCACGCGCATCCGGGGCGAGAGATTATCGCCGTGGCGCATATGGGCGTGATCCTCACGCAGATCCAAGCCGCGCTTAAGGTAGCGCCGCAGGACGTGTTGCGGCACAAGATCGATAATTTCTCGGTGACGACCATTGATTGGACCCGCACCCAAGATCGTGTGCGCAGGATCAATCACCTGCCGTGATGGCAATCCTCACGAATTCGCGTTTGCGCACATCTAAGCCGAGGGCATACCCTCCGAGGTATGAGCTATGATCTTTATATTGGTGACCGCACCTTCTCTAGCTGGTCCTTGCGCGGCTGGTTGATGGGCGATGCGTTCAAGCTGCCGATGCGGGTTCATTTGGTGGGCCTTTACAGTGGCACGATGCAAGAGGATCTTGCCGCCCTCGCGCCAGCCCGATTTGTCCCAACATTACGCTTACCTGACGGCACAGTCGTAGGCGAGACGATGGCGATTGCAGAAACCCTGGCAGAGCGACACGCTGATGCCGGGCTCTGGCCCGCTGAGGCGGCGGCGCGGGCAACAGCGCGCTGGCTTTGCAGTGAAATGGCAACCGGGTTTACCGCGCTTCGATCTGAATGCCCCATGCAACTCTTGCATGTTTGGAAGGGGTTTGCGCCCTCGGACGGCGTTCGGGCGGATCTGGAGCGGATTGAAACACTATGGGATCATGCCAAGCAGTTTAGCGCAGACGGCCCCTGGCTATTCGGAGCCTATAGCCTGGCCGATGTCTTTTTCGCGCCGGTTTGCGCTCGGATCATCGGGTACGACTTGCCTGTTTCCAAGGCAGCGCGCGCGTATGCCTTAATGAGCTTGGCACATCCATCCGTTCAAAGCTGGCGGCGCCAAGGGTTGGAGGTCGTTTACGACCCGGCGCCCTACACGCTGAACCTAGACAAATCGCCCTGGCCTGTGCCGCATTAACCTGCTGTCAAGAAAGCGGGGCTTAAGGTTAACCATCTTTTTGGGGTGGTTTGATGCTCGCGTCGGTACTTTCCATAACATTTGACGGGATTGAGGCCGTTCCTGTCGAAGTGCAATGCGCCGTCTCCCCCGGTTTGCCGTCCTTTTCTATTGTCGGCTTGCCGACCAAGGCGGTGAGCGAAGCCCGAGACCGGGTGCGCGCGGCGCTTCATGCGATGGCGATTGCGCTCCCCTCTAAGCGGATTACGATAACTATGTCGCCCGCGGATCTGCCTAAGTAGGG
>CAYWNJ010000026.1:0-11674 GCA_964459535.1 uncultured Rhodobacterales bacterium | reverse complement strand
ACCCGCGACCCCCGGCGTGACAGGCCGGTACTCTAACCAACTGAGCTACAACCGCATCCAACGACTTGGGGTAATATGACTAGGCCGACGCATCGTCAAGCACGCTTTTGCTCAAACGCGCAGAAAACGCATGGATGGTAGGCGAGTCTTAGACCGAACGCGCCAAGCTATTGTGCGGGCAGCGGGATAAACTCTTCCTCATCTCCAGGTGGTAGACGAAAGCGCCCATGCGCCCAATCACCTGCGCGCCAAGCCTCTTTGGCCGCGTCAATCCTATCCCGCGATGAGGCAACAAAGTTCCACCAGATGTGACGTGGCCCGCCCAAGGTTGCACCGCCCAGCAACATCAGCCGGGCCCCGCTTGGACCTGCTTTCAGGCTAATGCGGTCTCCGGGGCGGAAAACCATCATTTGTCCTGCGGTAAAGCGATCTCCGGCGACAGTAATCTCACCTTCAACAACATAGACTCCTCGGTCTTCGTGATCATCTGGCAGCGGGATCATTGCGCCACCGGCAAGCACGGCATCGGCATAGAACATTTCCGAATAGGTTTGCACTGGTGCCTTTTCGCCCCAAGCATGACCTAAGATCAGCCGGACTTCTTTGCCCTCCCCCTCTAAGAATGGCAGCGTTTCTTTGGGCGCATGCTCAAAAGCGGCGGGGGCATCCTCAAACGCTTCGGGCAACGCGACCCAGGTTTGAATGCCAAAAAGGTCATGGGGGCGGCTGCGAATATCGCCATCTGTCCGCTCAGAATGCGTGATCCCATGCCCGGCCACCATCCAATTGACATCTCCGGGCGCGATCCAACTATCGGTCCCTAGGCTATCGCGGTGATGGATCGTACCTTTGTAAAGATAGGTCACGGTCGCCAAGCCGATATGTGGATGCGGGCGCACATCAATGCCTTTGCCCGTGACGAACTCTGCCGGTCCCATTTGATCAAAGAAGATGAAGGGGCCAACCATTTGCCGACGCGGTGCTGGCAGAGCGCGACGCACCTCAAAGCCGCCAAGATCACGCGCTCTGGGAACGATAACGGTTTCGATTGCATCTACGGCATCTCCGGTTGGGCAATCTGGATCTAGGGCAGGGTTCCAACTCATTTCTTCTGACCTCTGGGCTCGTCTTTATGTTAGAATGCAAAATGGGCCTAAACCAAGCGCGCGCAATTGCGCAGAACCGCGCCGCCTCTCTGCGAAAACGCGCAACCTTTGATATGTCGCGCCTGACCAGAGCACATTGCGCATCTATAGTTTGCTTTGTTCAATCGCAAAATTAACGAATTTGAATTCAAATTTAACAAAATACGCTTTAACCCTTGCGAAAGGTGCGCGCGGTCCGTTCCATTTCAGCGGCTAACACAATGAGCTCGGCAACACGGTCTGCATCCTCGCTCTGAGCCAACTCAAACGCGGTGTACTCAAGCAGCTTCGAGCTAGCGCGCAGGGCAAACGCGACTCGCTCCGGGCGCGGCAGAGCCTCAAGGCGCTCAATAAGCTTGGCGATATTTGGACCGGACAGACGTTGCGTAAAATCGCGATCAGCCATCAATGTCTCCGCTCAATTCAAGCTACAGGATGTAAACAAACCTTGCCGCTAGAACACCCTTGGTCCAGCAAGGTCACCCGTGAGAAACGTTACTTCATTATCGTGCTAAGGTCCATGAGCACCATAGGTCGCGGTCGCAACACCTTATGACGTCGACCCCTTGCTCTTTACGCGCGCGGCCTTCGCCAAAGGGTGGTGGGCACGCACAAGCGCGTCAAGATGCGCCTCAAGAACATGGGTGTAGATTTCTGTTGTGGCGACATCCGCATGTCCGAGCAGCGCCTGGATCGCAAGCAAATCCGCCCCGCCTTGCAGCAAATGGGTTGCAAAGGCATGACGCAGGGTATGCGGAGAAATCTCGGCGGGGTTTATACCGCAAAGAAGCGCCATCTCTTTGATCTGAAGGTAAAACGCATGGCGGGTGAGATGCCCGCTCTTTCCCCGAGAGGGGAAAAGATAGGCCGAGGCGGCTGCACCTTTCTTTTGCCGAACCGTGTCAGCGGCGTCTCGGATCGGCAGCCAAGCCGCTAGGGCCTCTTTAGCCGGTTGCGAGAGCGGGACGAGGCGCTCTTTTCCCCCTTTGCCCAGGACCAAAAGCACTTGCGGGTTCCCCCGCGCGGCAGAGACCGGGAGGCTGACAAGCTCGGAGACGCGCATACCCGTTGCATAGAGGATCTCGATCAAACATGTCGCACGCACGCGATCTGCGTCGGTACGGCCTACTTGGCGCGCCGCTAGCAGTAACTTGTCCACGGTCTCATGGTCCAAAGTGCCGGGCAGGCGCGCCTCTTTACCGGGGCCCCTAATTTGCAGCGCTGGATTGGTGTCGCGCCAGCCTTCGCCGTAAGCAAAGGCATAAAATTGTTTGATTGCCGATAGCCGCCGTGCGCGCGTGGTCTTCGCCAAGCCCTGCGCGTCGAGCTGCATCAGATAGGCTTCGATATCGGATTGAGCGGCGGTCTCAAGCGTCTTGCCCTGATCTGCACACCAGTCAAAAAAGTCTTTTAGATCTCTGCCATAGGCCAGCAATGTATTTTGCGCCGCACCCAACTCGGCGGCTTGGGCTTCCAAAAAGGTGCTGATCCAGCGCGACGTCACCAAGCAGGACCCAAAAGCAAAATCTGTAGCGCCGCGCGCCGCGCCGTGTCTTCAAGTCCCAAGGCGCGCAACGTAGCAAGCGCCTGCGACAACATACGCAGATCGCCCCGAGCGCCTTGGTCCAGCGCGACAAGCGTGTCCAGGATGGCGGGACCCAGCGCCCCGCGCCGCGCAAGATCAAGCGTGGCCGGGTCCGCTTTGGCCGCCGCAAAGCCTTCGCGCAGCGCATTGCGAAGAGGATCCTCAAGCGTGGTGTCAAGCGCGCGCCCTTCCGCAATCGCTACGGCCAAGGGGTCGGCCCGTGCGGGGGCGGGGAAGGCTTTGGGCGCTTGTTCGTACCGACCTGATAGCAAAACAAAGTTGAATGCCGCGATTGCGCCGGCTGAACCAGCGGGCGGCGCGGCTAAAACGCGCTCCGCGAAGAGATCGGCCAAGGGTACGATAAATTGCCCCTGCTGCGCCGCCTCAAGCGCGGGCGGCAGGGTTTTACCAACCGCCTCCGCCGAGCCGCTGCGCAGCGCTGTCTCAAAGCGTTGGATCGCCCGAACTCGGTCCCAAATACCTCCCGAAGCGGCGGGGCGGCGCGATGTGAAAATACCCAGCAGACGATTGCTATCGAGCGCCCCGGACGCTGCGAGCCGCTCGGCAGCTTCCAAACGTGCCTTCCACCCCGCCACATCACGTAGATCAAGATTGGCATAGACACGCGGCAAAGCCGATGTGTCGAGCGGTGTTCCGATGGCTTCGTACATAATGGCCTCAAGCGCGCCGGGTTGCGCTGGGATCGGCAAGGCAGGTTCGTCCTCAAAAAGCTCGGGATCGAGAAAACGGGCGAGCATTTGTGCCTGGTCGTCAGAAACATCGCCAACGCCTTGCGCCGCATTCAGCAAAAGTGCGGCGGTTTGCCAATCTCCAGACCGCGCGGCGCAGAATATCTGCAAGGGATAGCGCGCACGCGGTGCAGAGTCGGAGAAGAGCAATTGGCAAGCCTCTCCTTCCGAACCTGCCAAGAGCGCCGCGTCAAAGAAACGCTCAAAAAGCGCTGCATTGCGGGTTGGGCCCGCTTGACGGGCAAGGGCAAGCGCGGGATCGAGCGCGCCTTGACGGATCAGCGTGTCAATGCGTGCCAGTTCCAACTCTACCGCACCCGTGGACGGGGGCAAAGCCTCGCTAAGAACAAGCGTATAGAGCAGTGATTGCGCCGCTGGCAGCCGAAGCGTGCTTAAGCGGTCCAATTTCTGCGCTACGCGCGCACCATCCGCATTCCGCCAGATGGTCTCTGGCAAGCCCGTGACACGCCCTGGCACCAACCCCAAGCGCCGCGTTGCCGGATCCTCAAGAGGCGCAACGGTGACGCTTGGAATTGCCACCGTTTGCGCAGTTAGCGGCTCGTCAGGGCCGGGCGCAGCCTCTCCTGGCGGGTTTTGGCTCAGCCAATCTATCGCGCTGAGCGGGGTTTGGGCATGCCCCGGCAATGCCAAAAGCGCGAGCGCGGCGAGCTTACCCTTCATCAGGCGCGGCAGTTAGGGTGACAGGGGTACGGATCTCGGCCTGGGTCGGCTCAAAATCTGCGCCGAGGAACGGGCCGATATAGGCATAGCCAGACAGCCCGACAAATCCCAGCACCGCCAGATAAATCAAATATTTCAGCATCCGTCCCATCGGTCGCTCCGCAACAAGATAAATCACAATTTGTGCCCTCTATATATAGCCTTTTGCGAAAGTTCACGCCATCTAGGGCAACATGAGCGAGATTCAGCAGCAAATGCGGTGGATATTACATAAACCCGTTATCATGGTCGGCATGATGGGGGCTGGTAAAACGGCAGTGGGCCGGGCGCTTGCCGCAGCGCTTGATGTGCCGTTTCGAGACAGCGATATTGAGATTGAAGCAGCAGCAGCGATGAGCGTTCAAGAGATCTTTGAGCGCGACGGCGAGCCGTTCTTTCGCAACCGCGAGGCCGAAGTTATCGCCCGGCTTTTGGACGAAAGCCCCTGCGTTCTGTCGACCGGCGGTGGCGCATTTTTGTCGCCCCGCAATCGTGAACAGATCGCAGCACATGGTGTCTCGGTTTGGCTTGACGCCAGCGTAGCGCTGCTATGGGAACGCGTGCGGCACAAAACCACGCGCCCGCTGCTCCGCACGCCGGATCCTCAGGCGACCTTGGCCGCGCTATTCGCCGAGCGTACACCCATCTATGCCCAAGCGGAGATCCGCGTGCCGTCCTTACCCGAACTCAGCATCGAGAGCATGGCGGACAGGGTCTTAGAGGTGCTCGCACAGCGCAAAGATATTTTGGAGCCGGTCAATGGTTGAAATCGTTCCTGTTGCTTTGCCGGGCCGTGCCTATGATGTCGTGATCGGCGCCGGTCTGCTCGGGCAGGCGGGCGCTCGGATCGCGCCGCTGCTCACGCGCCCCCGTGTTTTTGTTATTGCTGATGCGCAGGTCGCAACATTGCACTGGGCCGCGCTGCAAGCGGGCCTGAGCGCCGAAGGCATAACCGCAGAGGTGCTGACTTGCCCCGCCGGAGAAAGCACGAAAAGCTGGGAGCAACTCCAAGCCTGCTGCGCTTGGCTGCTTGAACAAAAGGTCGAGCGTGGGGATATCGTCATCGCCTTGGGTGGCGGTGTGATCGGTGATCTTGTCGGGTTCGCAGCAGCCATCCTGCGGCGCGGCGTACGTTTTGTTCAGGTGCCAACGTCGCTTTTGGCCCAGGTTGATAGCTCGGTTGGGGGCAAGACTGGCATCAACACGAACCATGGCAAGAACCTGATCGGCGCGTTTCACCAACCCAGTCTCGTTCTGGCCGACGTCAACCTTTTGGATACGCTGACCAAGCGTGATCTCCTCTCGGGCTATGGCGAGGTTGTGAAATACGGCCTTCTGGGCGATGCGGCCTTTTTCAACTGGCTCGAACTGCATGGCCCTGATTTGGCACGCGGAGACAAGGCGGCGCAAATTTATGCGGTGCGCCGCAGTGTTGAGATGAAGGCCGAGATTGTTTTGCGCGATGAGACCGAGCGCGGGGATCGCGCGCTGCTTAATCTTGGTCATACATTTGGGCACGCGCTTGAGGCCGCAACGGGGTATTCGGATCGGCTCTTGCATGGCGAAGGCGTCGCGATCGGCTGTGTGCTTGCCTTTTCGCTGTCCGCGCGCCTCGGCCTTTGCGCGCAAGAGGAAACAAGCCGGATCACCGAACATTTAGCACTGATGGGGATGCGCACGCGCCTGCGTGAAATCCCCGGAGAGCTGCCAGAGACATCCGCTCTGCTGGACTTGATGGCCCAAGACAAAAAAGTAGTGGATGGCAAGCTTCGTTTCATCCTGGCGCGTGGTATAGGGCACGCCTTTGTTGCCTCAGCTGTGCAAGAGGACGTCGTGCGCGGGATATTGGAGGACGCGCGGCATGCGCCGTAAGTGCGCAGAATGCTCTAAGGTCAACCAGCAGGGCATAAGAAGCGTCGTTAAACCCTATCAAAATACCACCTAAGCGTTTACTCTTGGGTATTCCAAGATATGCTTGGGGCTGTTGGACATAACTCATTTAGATATAGGGACATCCCATGACCCGTATTGTTGTTTTTTGCGATGGCACTTGGAACTCCCCTCACATTTCAGAGCTGACAAATGTGCGCAAGCTCTACGATGCTGTCGAGGATGACGAAGCGCGGGGGCAGATCACGGCCTATTTCGAAGGCATCGGTGTGAATGATGAATTTGACAAGCCGATGCAGCGCTTTTTCAACAAATACGGCGGCGGCGCCTTTGGGTGGGGGCTGGATACGAAGGTGAAAGAGGCCTACCGATTTATCGCGGAGCGGTATCAGCCTGGGGACGAAATTTATTTGTTCGGCTTCTCGCGCGGCGCGTTTACCGCGCGGTCTGTCGCCGGGATGATCCGCAAAGTGGGCATAATCACCGACACATCAACGGACGGGATCAATACGGCCTTCGCGCTTTATCGCAAAAGCGGTAAGCGGAACCATCCTGACACTGCGCATATCATGGCAGCGCGCCGCACACTCTCGCCCCATTTCGCGACCTCTCAGAAAGAGCTTGATTGGCGGGACGATGATGCGACGCTGGTGAATATTGCCTATCTGGGGGTCTGGGATACGGTGGGCGCGCGCGGTGTTCCCGTCGCGCTCTTGGGTCCCGTGGCGGCGGCATGGAATAGCCGCTATCAGTTCCATGACACAGATCTTTCAAGCTTGGTGCGCAGCGCACGCCACGCGCTTGCTGTGGATGAAAGGCGGTTGTTCTTTGTCCCTGCTAAATGGGACAATCTTGAGAGGTTGAACGCAGGCGATGCCAGCGAACAGCGCCCCTATCAACAAGTTTGGTTTGCTGGCAATCACGCCATTGTCGGCGGATCATTGGAGGATGCGCAACCGCTTTCAGTCATCACGTTAGATTGGATCTATCAGGGCTCTGGCCATGTCACGCTAAAGCATGGGATATCGTTCCCACACGAAGCGCCTGACCCGCTGATCGAGGCGGAGGAACTGCACCCAAAGAAAGGTGCTTTGCTCAGATGGCGCGATGGTCCCCATCACGAGCAAGATATGCATCCAACCGTTCGTGCGCGTGTGCGTGGTCGCTCAGATTATCGCCCTAAGAGCTTGTGGCGCCTCTTTCGCGGTTAGTAGCCATTAGCAATCAACAATACGCCAATCCGCCCTAGACGCAGCGCGCTTTGCCCCCCATATCATTGATATGCTAAAAGTAACTCCAATCCTCTTTGCAGTGCTCTACGGTCTGGTAGCCTATCGGCTTTCGGCTTGGCGCACCACACGCGAGCTGGATGAGAGGTCAAGCGAGCTTTTGGACCCGATGCTGCGCACGCTGACGGACCGGATGGCGACCGCATTGGATATCCCGCGTATCCGTGTTCACCTCTATGAGGTGGACCCGATCAACGGCCTTGCCGCGCCAGACGGGCGGATTTTCCTCACGCGTGGATTTTACCGCAAATTTCGCGCAGGCGAGGTTTCGGCGGATGAAATGGCCTCGGTGATTGCTCATGAATTGGGGCATGTTGCGTTAGGGCATAGTCGGCGGCGGCTCATCGACTTCTCGGGGCAAAATGCGCTGCGCTCCGCGCTTGGGATTGTGCTCAGCCGCTTTCTGCCGGGGATCGGTGTTCTTATCGCCAATGTTTTGACAAGTTTACTGGCCGCGCGTCTCAGCCGGTCGGATGAGTATGAAGCGGATGCTTATGCTGCGGCCCTCTTGACCAAAGCGGGGATCGGGATCGCGCCGCAAATCAGCTTGTTCAAAAAGCTCGATGGGCTCACGCAGTCCAATGCTGGGGTAATGCCCGCCTGGCTGTTGAGCCACCCGAAATCTGCGGATCGCATTGCAGCGCTTGAGGCCCTGAATGCCAAATGGGCCTCACCCCAGAGCCTTTCCTAACCGTGGCAAGCGCGCCTTTTTTAGCAGCGCGCGCAGGGTCCAATCCTGGCCAGAAAGCTGGCGTGCCGTCGCTAAAACCGCTTGCACCACCGGCGCAATTTTATCGGGGTTCGCCTTCCATACCCCCAGCAAATAAGCATCTGGGTCTAGACGTGTAATCCCGTGCTCCGCCAAAAGATGGCGCGGGAAATCCTTCGCATTTAGGGTCATGATCGCCTCTGCCCCACCATGAACCGCAGTCGCGAGCACGTGGATATCAGCGGGGTCGGGCAACCAAAGCCGTTTGGCCAATTCAGGCGGGGGGCAGATTTCTGCCTTTGGGAAGCGTGCTTTAACCTGAGCGATCTCGGCCAAGGCGTGTGCAGTCGTCTCTGCGCCATGCTTGGCCGCCGCGCCCTGCCACTCGTCGAGCAGCCGCGCAGACCAAAGCGGGGTGAATCCAATGGTCTCGGCGGTCCCCAGCACGACTTGCCGCATAACGGTTGGATAAAGCACGCAAGCATCGATCACGATTTTCATAGGGCAAAGCCGAGCGCCTTGAGGTATCCTGTCTGAGCCAGTTGCGGCAATTGGGGATGGTCTGGCCCAGCAAATCCTGTGTAGATCAGCCGGCTACGTCGTCCCGCACGCCCAATACCGCGCGCACAAGCCGCCCGAAAGTCGGGCAGACCCGCCGCATGTGAGCACGAGCATAGCAGCAAGTGCCCGCCCTCTGCGACCAAAGGCGCAGCCAGTCTGGCGATCCGCTCATAGGCGCGCAATCCAGCGTCCAATGCGGGCTTGGCAGGCGCAAAGGCCGGTGGATCACAGATGACCAGATCGTAGGCTTCACCCTGCGCCGCCAGGTCGCTGAGAACGTCAAACCCGTCCCCCACACGCGTTTCAAAACGATCCGCAGCGCCCATGGCCGCTGCGCCCGCGCGGGCCAAGTCGAGCGCCTGCGCCGAGCTATCGACCGCCAGTGCATGCCGCGCGCCACCTGCCAATGTCGCAAGGCTGAACCCGCCGACATGGGAAAAGACGTCAAGCACCCTTGCATTGCGGGCAAGGCGTGCCGCAAAGGCTTGGTTTTCGCGCTGGTCAAAGAATAGCCCCGTCTTTTGGCCCGCCATCAAATCGGCCATGTAGATGGCGCCGTTCATTTCTACGGAAATCGGCCCGTCCGGCGCCGCGCCGCGCAGAATAGCGCCTTCGCTTTCCAATCCTTCAAGCGCCCGTGTCCTGCCCGAGGCGTTTTTGATCACCGTTTGAACGTCGCAGACCGAAACAAGCGCATCAGCGATGCGCTCAAGATGCGTTTCAGACCAAGCCGCGTTCGGTTGAATAACGGCGATGTCGCCAAAGCGATCAACGATAACCCCGGGCAAACCATCTGCTTCTGCGTGTATAAGCCGATAAAACGGGCGCGCATAGAGCCGCGCGCGCTGCCGCAGTGCCACCTCAATAAGCGTTTCCAACCAGCTTTGGGTGATCCGAGCGGCAGGGTTCAGATCCATAATGCGCGCCGCGATTTTCGACTGTGCGTTGAGGGTCGCAACCCCTAACGGCGTGCGCGCTGCATCCTCCAACACTGCGAAGACGCCAGGCTCCAGCGCTTTGGTGCGCCGGTCGAGCACCAATTCATTGGCATAAACCCACGGGAACCCATGCCGAATGGCCCGCGCATTCGCTTTGGGCTTCAGCCGGATCACTGGATAATCTGACGCTTGCGCATTTTCGACCATGGAACCTCTCTATCTCGGTCGACGGCGGATGTTGACATATGAAATAGCTGACCCCGAGGCTCTCGAATAGCTATATATGCCGACTCCATCAGCCTTTATCGCCGCCGCAAGAACGAAGCGGATAGCCCAAAACTATTTATTCACAAGAGTTTGCTGCATTTTTAATCACACACCGCGCCTTAGCCATAGAAAGTTAACCTTTAACCCGCATAGTTCTCTTGCTGCGGGCCGATTTGTCCTCCTGGTCCGTGGCACTTCCTCCCTGTCAGACTGGCCGTGCCCTCGGGTACGGCCCTTTTTTATCGCCACGCGCCTGGTTCAAATTCTTGGCCGTTGAACAAAGTCCAAGCGGCGCTCGCAAACTGTTCTTTTTGTCAAGAATCCCTGTTGACGCTACGCGGCACGTTGCGTAACGTCCGCGCATAATAAGTCGGTCAGTCCGACGGGGAGAGAGAGTTCACACCACTTTATGGGGTGATGAGATCAATGGAAAAGAGGGCATCATATGCCCTCTTTTCTTGTTTCTAACACAGAAATTTGTAGAAATCGCCGATCAAAGACAGCGCTGTCTTGAAACCTGAATTTTAATGCGTCAGAGGTTGTTGCCAACGCGCCGGATGGTGCCTGACAATATCAATCACGCATGATAAACTCAAATCAGCGACTAGTTATCGGGGCTGCAATGTATAGAAACTGCATCATTCTTGGGATCACGGCGCTTTTAAGCTCTGGCCTGCCTGCTTTCGCGCAAGACCAGACGACAAGTGACGATGCGACGGCGTCGCAAGCCATCCAAGACCAGCTATCCCTGGGCACCGAAGCGGATGAAAGCGCGGAGCTTGGGCAAATCTATACCGCTGAGGTCATTGACGACTGGGAAATGCGCTGCATCAAAACGGAAGAGGCGGAAGATCCCTGTCAGATGTACCAGTTGATCAATGATGAACAGGGCCAGCCAATCGCGGAATTCTCGCTCTATCGTCTGCCCGAGGGCGGCAGAGCGGTGGCGGGCGCGACGGTGATTGTTCCGCTAGAGACAGCCTTGCCAAACCAGCTCACCATAAAGGTGGATGATGAGAGCGCGCGGCGCTATCCGTTTGCGTTTTGCGCAGCCGTTGGCTGTTACGCCCGGGTCGGTCTGACAGAGGAAGATATTGCGGCCTATAAGGCAGGGAAATCTGCACGAATTTCTATTGTTCCTGCTGCTGCGCCCGATCAGGTGGTTGGGGTTGATCTGTCCCTCGCTGGATTTACCGCGAGCTATGACAAGGTTTCAACAATCACGCCTTAAAGCGCGTGACGTTAAATCTGCGGCCGCTTACCTATAGCGACCGATCTCAAACCTGAGGCACCCAGCAGAAATTCGGATAGCGCCGTTCCCAGGGGAGGCGCACTCGCGTCGCCCGTCAAACCGTAGGTTTGTCTTCGGCAAAACGGGGGCGGAACGGCGCGGCTGAGCAGTACCTGTAGCGCGGGAGAGATTTTCGCGGCAAGACGCCTCAGGTTTAAGGCCGGGCGCTTTAATACCTCTCTGCCTTTGACAAGACACACATTGAGCCCGCCAGACTACGCGCGTCCCCTGCCTTGGCGGCGCGGTTTGCGCGGCACGGCGCGCGCGGCTTTCCCAATTTTCCGCTTGCTTATGCCGCGCTTGGCCGAGGGGGTGCGTCCACCCGCTGCCAGCTTTGCGCCATCGACGGTTAGGAGCTCAAAAGTAATCCCCCCAGAGGTGGGCACGACGTCGGCAAGCTTTACCTCAACGGGTTGACCGACGGAGAGCAGCAAACCAGTTTCTGCGCCCATAAGCGTTCGATCTTGCGCATCGAAATGGAAAAACTCATTTCCAAGCGTTCGAATAGGCACAAAACCATCCGCGCCACT
>CAYWNJ010000025.1:6221-11745 GCA_964459535.1 uncultured Rhodobacterales bacterium | reverse complement strand
GTGGCGAGCTTGCTCAAGCTGGCAGGCCTCACCTGACCCGTTCCCGACTATTCGACGCGGTGTCGGCGGCAAAAAAAAGCCATCGCCACCCAGATCCCGTTTCGGCGATCAGCCGAGCCGCTCAAACTCCTGGTGGGCAGCACCTGGATCAAGTTCCTTGGCGATGGAGAGTGGCTGGCCCGGAAGCACGGTCCACAGCGCAGAAGGCAATGGCGTAAGGTGCATTTGGCAATGGATGCTGGAACCGGCGACATCCCGATCCGTCGAAATGGCCGCATGTGGAAGGACGATGGAGCGGGTGCCCCGTTCCGAAGCGAGACCCTCCGCGCCACCTGCGCCTACGGGAGGGAGCTCTGGAAGCGCTGGACCGGCGATCACGCCCGATCCCGTGTCGAGGCCAAAATGCGATGCCTCAAATCCTCCGGAGACCGCATCGCCGCCAAAGATCCAGACCGCCAAACCGCAGAAATACACCTCCGCATCGCTTTAATGAACCGCTTCTCAGCCCTCGGCCAAGCCGAGATCAAGCGTGTGACATAAACAAATCGCTGAAAGGGGCAGTCTGTCCAAGCTGAGAGTTATGCAACAATGCCCTGCGGCTCGCTCAGAGATAATCAGCGATCAGGTCTACCTATCAGAGTTTTTAGGCGCAGTCTTAAGCGCCCCTATCAACTCAAAACAGCAACGGGTTGTTCAGAAATTTCGAGAAATACAATTGCTCGGCATTTCCCTACTTGCGCCGTATTCGTGCCTTTTTTCCCGATCAGCGTGGCAGGCAGAGATTTGCATTCAGAAGGAGCCATCATATGGCCGCCACATCAGATTTTTTTATCGAAGCACGGGCGGAGCCGATTTCATTGCCCTATGTCGTTGGTAGTGATGCGATTTTACGCCCCATACAAATGGCATGTGGCTTGGGGATGATTGTCGCAGCTTTCTTCTTATGGATCGCACCTGGTGCAACCTGGGATGCGGATCTCGTTCTGTTCAAGTCTGTTGTGACCATCATTCTGGGCTTTGGCGGGTTGATGTTTTTGCAGACCGGGCGCGCCGCGCCTGGAGTCCAAGAGGTGCAGATTGATCTTGCCGCGCAGCGTCTTAGTATTTTGCGTCGCAATATTAGAGGGGCTATCGTGCCCCAAACGTTCCGGCTTGCCCAACTTCGGATCGAGAGATCTTCCCCCGATATCGTAGAGTTTCGTGACCAACATGGGGCGCATATTGCCGATGTCATGCTCAAAGACGCGCAACTCAGACGGCATTTATTGACCGCATTTCAGAGTGCCAAAACGCATGAACGCGCCGGGCTTTAGACCTGATCCGAATTTAATTTCTGCGCAGCGGGCACCTCTGCACCGCGCCTTTCCATCCCCGCGGGGGCAGCGCGGTCCGGTTGCCTCAGGTATAAGGTTGGACGCTTTAAGCTAGCCTAGTCACAGCCCTATGTTCACACGCGCGCAGTTTATGCGCGCGACTACGGGTTGTCTAAATGCTCATGCGCGCCATTTATTTGATGCGAATGATGCTCAAACTCAGAGGCTTTTGACCATGAAAACTTTACTCTTTGCAGCAGCGCTGGCTGGAACATCAACCTTCGTGCAGGCGGCGGAGCCCTATACACTGGATGCCAGCCACAGCCAGGTCGTTTTTTCCTATAATCATCTAGGCTTTTCGACCACCTACGGTATGTTCTCGGGTTTTAGCGGCGATATTATGTTTGACGCTGAAAATCCTGCGGCCTCCAGTGTTAACGTCTCTATGCCGACGCTGAGCATGTTCACCGGGTGGGAGGCGCGCGATGGTCACTTTATGTCCGGCGACTTTTTTGGCGCCGCAGAGGGGGATATGGTGAGCTTCTCGTCCACCTCGATTGAAGTGACGGGCGAGGATACTGCACTGATTACCGGCGATCTGACAATGAATGATGTCACCCGTTCAGTTGTTTTGGACGCCAAGCTTAACAAAGCAGGGCAGCACCCGATGGCCGGTAAAGCTTGGCTTGGATTTGATGCGACAACAACGCTCAAGCGCTCTGATTTCGGATTGGGTGCCTTTGCCCCGGCGGTCAGCGATGAGGTCGAGGTGATGATCTCGATAGAGGCGCAATCTGCATCTTGAGATCCAGACCGTGATAGGCCTTAAATTTGGATCTGATGGTTCAGGCCCCTATGTCCCCCTCGTTGGTTTACTGTTAGCATAGAGGCATGTCAGATCTTCCGGCCGCAGATCAAATCTCAGGTGCGCCCCATCCGCGCGAGACGCGCATGCTCTTTGGGCAAAGTGCGGCGGAGCGCACGTTCTACGATGCTGCTAAATCGGGTCGCTTGCACCATGCGTGGTTGCTCTGCGGCCCGCGCGGTGTTGGCAAGGCCACGTTGGCCTGGCGGATCGCGCGCGCCCTGCGTGCCGCCTCGAGCAAGAATCTTAGCGATAAGCTTGTCGAAGCTGCCGCACCAGAGGCGTTTTGGCAGGTTGATCCCGATCATCCTGTGGCTCGGCAGATTGCCGCAGGGTCCGAGCCTTATGTCCGCGCGCTTACGCGAACGGTTAACGAGCGCACTGGCCGATTGCGGACCCAGATTGTGATTGAAGATGTTCGTGCGCTTGCGCCGTTTTTTCAATTTTCCATTCCGGATGGCGGCTGGCGCGTTGTCATTATTGATCCGGTGGATGAGATGAACGCGCAGGCCGCAAATGCGCTGCTCAAAATGCTTGAAGAACCGCCGGAGCGTACCCTCATTTTGCTTGTGGCGCACCAACCGGCGCGGCTGCTTCCGACCATTCGTTCCCGGTGCCGCAGCTTGCGGCTGGCGCCGCTTGAGGTTGACGATATGAACGCTGCGCTTGGTCAAGCCGGGTTTGATCAGCGCCGCCAAGAGGTTGCGCTGACAGAACTTGCCGCAGGATCGGTTGGGACCGCGATTTGGTTGGTCCAAAATGACGGGCTTGCATTCTATGCGGATCTGATCGCGCTATTGGGCACGCTGCCGCGCACAGACCGTGCCCGCGCGCTTTCCCTTTCCGAACGGGCCGCGCAACGTGGCGCGCCCGAGCAACGTGATCTGATCTTCGCGCTTTTGGATGTCGCTTTGACCCGTCTTGCGCGTACAGGCGCACAAGGCGCGCCGCCGCAAAGAGAGGCCGCGGCGGGCGAGGGCGCAATCTTGGCGCGTCTTGCCCCGACGCCACACTCCGGTCGCGCTTGGGCGGCAGCGGCGCAGGCGATATCGGCGCGGGTTTCCCATGGGCTTGCGGTGAACCTTGACCCGGCGGCACTGGTCCTAGATACGGTGCGCAAACTGACCGAAACGGCACGGGGGCACTGTGCCTGAAAAAGCCACATGATACCGCGCCTTACCGATAGTCACTGTCATCTTGATTTCCCAGATTTTGAAGGCCGCTTGCCTGAAGTTATCGCCGAGGCAGAGGCGGCGGGCGTCACGCGTATGGTGACGATCTGTACCGCCTTGCGTAATGAACCAAAGATACGTGCCTTGGCCGAGGCTTTTGCACCGGTCTTTTACGCTGCTGGCACCCATCCCATGAGTGCCGCTGAAGAGCCAATGGCAAGTTGCGAGGCGCTCATCGAGATTGCGGCGCATCCCAAATGCGTGGGGATTGGGGAGACGGGGCTGGACTATCACTATACCTCAGAGAGTAAAATGGCCCAAAAGCAAAGCCTGGCCATTCATATCGACGCTGCCCGCGCGACGGGTCTGCCGCTGATCATCCACGCGCGGGATGCGGATGAGGATATGGCGATGATATTGCGCCAAGCCTATCAGGCTGGCCCTTTTTCCTGCGTGATGCATTGTTTCTCTAGCACGCGCGCGCTGGCAGAGACGGCCTTGGAGTTAGGCTTTTACCTCTCAATGTCGGGCATTACAGCGTTTCCAAAGTCGGACACGCTGCGCGCAATTTTTGCGCAAGCGCCTCTGGATCGGATTTTGGTCGAGACCGACGCCCCCTATCTTGCGCCACCACCCCATCGCGGAAAGCGGAATCAACCCGCCTATGTCGCGCATACGGCGCGCGCGGCTGCCGAGTTGTTCGGCCTCGACTACCCAAGCTTTGCCGCGCGGACCGAGGCAAATTTCGAGCGCCTATTTACCAAAGCCGCCGCGTGGAGCGCAGCGTCATGATGCGCTTTACCATTTTGGGATGTGGATCCTCTGGCGGCGTGCCGCGTTTGGGGGGGCATTGGGGGGCGTGCGATCCGCAAAACCCTAAGAATCGCCGCCGCCGCTGTTCCCTTCTGGTCGAGCGGGACGGGCCCGGCGGGACCACAAGCGTATTGATTGACACCTCGCCGGACCTGCGGAGCCAATTGCTCGATGCGGGTGTGGGCCGACTGGATGCCGTGCTTTATACGCATTCTCATGCGGATCATGTCCATGGCATCGATGATCTCAGGATGATCGTGTTCAACATGCGTGCGCGCCTGCCGGTCTGGGCCGATCAGGTCACAACGGACGCGCTTTTGTCGCGCTTTGCCTATGCCTTTGTGCAGCCTCCAGGCTCGCCTTATCCTCCCATTCTTGAGATCAATCACATTGATGGGGATATCGAAATCGACGGCCCTGGGGGAAAGATCACGTTCACTCCGTTTGAAGTGGGTCATGGCTCGATCGACAGCCTTGGCTTTCGGATCGGGGGGCTGGCCTATTTGCCGGATGTTGCGACTATTCCTGATGAGACCTGGGAGGTTTTACAGGGTTTGGATATCTGGATCGTGGACGCTCTGCGCCGCGTGCCGCACCCGTCACACAGCCATCTAGACCAAACGCTGGAGTGGATTGCCCGCGCGGCGCCGAAAAGGGCGGTCCTGACAAATATGCATATCGACCTTGATTACGCCACGCTTAGCGCGGAAACGCCTGCACATATTGAGCCTGCCTATGATGGCTTAACGCTTAACCTGCCGGACGCGACACCGAACTAACCCGCGTGGCACTTGCCCCCGAAGGCGCTAAGAAACGATAAACCCAGAGATGCACGCCCTTCTTGATGTCATCCTCCCTGTCTTCCTGGTTATTGGCGCGGGGTATGTGTTGGTCTGGCGCGGGCTTTTTCCGCAGAGCGGGGTGGATGGGCTCATGCGGTTTTCGCAAGGCTTTGCGATCCCTTGCCTTCTTTTCCAAGCCATCGCACGCCTTGATTTGAACGGCACCTTCCATCCCGGCCTGCTGATCTGTTTTTACATCGGCGCTGGCAGCGGCTTTGCCCTGGGCATCTTTGGCGCGCGCACCCTGCTCAAGCGCGACTGGGAAGATAGTATTGCAATCGGCTTTTGCTGCCTGTTTTCGAATTCCGTTCTGCTTGGCCTTGCGATTACCGAGCGTGCCTATGGTGCCGAGGCGCTGGCGGGGAATTTTGCGATTGTCGCGCTGCACTCGCCGTTTTGCTACGGGCTGGGCATTACGGCCATGGAAGTGGCGCGCAACCGTGGCAAAGCCCCAATGGCCATGGCCTCGGCGACGCTGCGTGCCATGTTTCGCAACGCGCTCGTGATCGGCATCCTCTT
>CAYWNJ010000025.1:0-6121 GCA_964459535.1 uncultured Rhodobacterales bacterium | reverse complement strand
GAGGGATATAGGCATGGCATTGTCGCGTGTGGCGCAACTTGTAGGCAAAGGGCTGAGCAGCATACTTACAAAATGTATGATCGGCATGGCGCTTGTGGTCATCATAATCGACGTGATCGCTGTTACCCGAGAAAATGCTGCGAAGGTTGATTTGCTCCGCTCCGAATTGGTTGCGCGCGCGACGGAGGTGACCACGCTTTTGGCGATGCAGAGCGGTGGGTCAATCAAATTTGGAAACAAAGCGGCGTTGTCTGAAATTGTCGGCAAGACGATTGAAACGGCCAAACCCAGCGCGCTCGGCAGCATCGTGGTCAACGCGGAAGCAGCTATATTGCACGAAACGGCGGCGGAGAGTTTTGACAAAGCACTGGCGCTTTCACTTGCTGAACAGGCGCTTGCCGCTGGAACGGTAACCGCCTCTGATGACGGTCTTATTGTCGCTGTACCGGCAGTTTTCGGGTCGGATGGCGCGGCGGTTGGGGTCGTTGTGACAAGTTGGACGGATACCCGCCTGCTTGCCAAACTACGCGCAACGCAAAGCAGCACATTCCTGCTTTCGGGCCTTCTGTTGCTGTGTGCGTTGGCTTTGATGGGAATATTCTTGTGGTTCTACATGGCCCGACCCTTGGGGCAATTTGGTGGGGCGATGAAGCGTATTGCGTCCAAAGATTATCGAACGGCGGTGCCGTTTACGGGGCGTAGCGATGAGGTGGGCCGAATGGCTCGCAGTCTGGATCAATTTAGGGAGAAACTTGGCTTGGCAGAAGCATCTCAGCGCGAAAGCGCATTTAAAAGCGCCGCATTTGAAGGTTCGTCCGCACCTATGATGGTCGTCGATGAAGACTTCGTGGTGACCTTTATCAATCCCTCATGCGAGCGTTTGCTCTCCGATATTTCTGCCGGGCTTACGCTGAGATGGCCAAGCGAAGGGCGCGATGGCTGGATGGGTGCGTCTCTCGCGCATATGGAGGATCTCGCGGATGTTGTGCGCGATATCCAGCGCGATGGCATTTCGGCACTCCCCGCCTCTCGGGATATCCGGCTGGGTCATCAGCATTTGCAAATTACGGTCAGTGCGGCGCTTGATCATGATCAAAGCATGATCGGCGCGGTCATCGAGTGGAGTGATCGAACCGAAAGTCAGCATAACTCGGCTATCTTGCAGGCTATTGATTCAAATCAGGTCCGGTTAGAATTCGATGCAAGCGGTCGCTGTGTGCAAGCCAATGCCGTGGCGCAAAACGTTCTGGGTCTGCCGAAAGAAGAGCATGCTATTTCGCGCGTCAAGTTTGACGCGATCTTCACCACTAAACAATCTGATAGCGCTATCTCGTCTGATTTCGAACGCGCTGTCCTATCTGGTAAACCGTTGCAAGCTCAATTTGATGCGCGGGACGTTTCATCTGGCGCGGCGCGGGTGCTGGATGGCGCATTTGCGGGTGTGACGGATGCGGATGGCACCGCAGAACGAAGCCTGTTTCTCGGTGCGGATGTGACCGAAGCGCAGACAAAGATGCGGGTGTCCGAAAAAGAACGTGCGCAGGTTGCCGAGCAGCAAGAAAAGGTTGTTACGGCTCTGCGTGAAGCTTTGCAAAGTTTATCGGAGGGAGATCTGACAGCTGAGATTGTGGTCGATTTTCCGGATGAGTATGAAATACTTCGGCAAAATTATAACGCGGCGGTTGTTGCTTTGCGTGAGGCGATCGCGCGCGTGATGCAAAATTCGGAATCAATTCGTCACGAAACCTCAGAGATCACAAGCGCAGCGGATGATCTTTCTCGCCGGACCGAGCGGCAGGCCGCGACCTTGGAAGAGACCGCTACGGCACTGGATGAGCTTACGACATCTGTGCGCTCTGCGGCGGAAAGTGCTGATGCGGCTAGCAAAATGAGCGCGGAAGCGCAGCAAAACGCAGAGCAAGGCGGTGCGGTCGCCCGCGAAGCAGTTGCCGCAATGGATGGAATAAAAACCAGCTCGCAGGAGATCTCGAAAATTACGTCGGTGATTGACGACATCGCGTTCCAGACAAACCTCCTGGCGCTTAACGCGGGGGTCGAGGCAGCGCGCGCAGGCGAAGCTGGCCGCGGCTTTGCCGTCGTGGCAACAGAGGTGCGCGCGCTGGCGCAAAGATCATCGGACGCTGCGCGCGAGATTAATGAGCTTATCTCTGCCAGCGGCGATCAAGTTCGAGAGGGCGTGGATTTGGTTGATCGCACCGGGGATGCGCTTTCGGCAATTGTTAGATCTGTTGCGGATATTTCTGAGCGCGTTGCGGCTATCGCCACCTCTACCCGAGAGCAATCGAATGGGCTTGGTGAGGTCAACACAGCGGTCAATGAATTGGATCATGTGACACAGCAAAATGCGGCAATGTTTGAAGAAACGACGGCTGCGAGTCATGCGCTAACGTCGGAAGCAGACGGCTTGGCCTCGGCCGTAGCGGCGTTCAAGCTTGGGAAAATCGAAACTATCGCAAAACCGACCAGCGCAGCTCGAAAATCGCCCTCTACCACTTCTACCCCCGCACCGAAAGAGCGCCCATCCATGCCTTTGACGAGTGGCTCGCTCGCGTTATCTGCGCCTGATCCTCAAGGTGCCGACGAAGGTTGGGAGGAGTTCTAGTTTTGATACTGATGTGTCTCGGCGCCGTTTGACCGAACGGCAAGCAATGCAAGGAGTAGCGGCGTTACGCGAGCAGGGTCGGTGTCTTTCTGAGATTACTCTACTATCAGGTATTAGCTTCCGCATCGAACGAATAATCGGTGCGGTTGCTAAAATAGGCTAGCGGCACTGGCGAAAATCGGATGAGATAACGCTCATGCCAAGTCTTAATCGCATTGTGATGCACCGTGAAAGCCGCCAGATGATTCGGTCTCTGAACCCGCCAAGCCTGCGTGTTGCTGAGATTTCTGGAAAGTGGGGGCAAATGTTCAATTTTGCCCAATATGATCAGTTCCGCTATCCCAAATATGACATTTGCGCGGGACCGATTTTGGATGGAGAGGGACGCCCCAAGAAATATGACCTGATCATGGCGAACCAGGTCTGGGAACATTTGGACCGCCCCTATGCGGCGACCCGGAATGTGCGCCGCATGTTGCGTAAGGGTGGGCATTTTTGGGTTGCGGTTCCTTTTTTCATCCCATTCCACGCCGCGCCGAATGATTGCTCGCGCTGGTCTGCACGCGGGCTAAAGAATTTACTGATCGAAGCAGGGTTTGACCCGGATATGATCCGTGCCGATCAATGGGGCAATCGCAACGCGGCCCTTCGCAATATGGAGCAGGTTTGGCCGCCGGAATATAGCGAGGAATCTGATCCGCTAGACAATGATCCAGACATGCCAATCTGCGCTTGGGCTTTAGCGCAGAAGACATAGGGGTATCAGATCGGCCTTCAAAAAGTTCATATTTTGTTCTTGATTTATTGTTGGAGAATCCCAAACGTAGTTCTATGTTGCGCGGGGCGGGCATTTGGGGGTCACGTTTATGGCAGAGCAAAAACATATCGAGGTGCGCGGCGCACGTGAGCACAACCTCAAGGGCATTGACGTTGATATTCCGCGCGATCAGCTTGTGGTGATTACCGGCCTTTCCGGTTCGGGTAAGTCTAGTCTTGCGTTTGATACGATCTATGCGGAGGGGCAACGGCGCTATGTCGAGAGCCTAAGCGCCTATGCGCGGCAGTTCCTAGATATGATGCAAAAGCCAGATGTCGATCACATTTCCGGCCTCTCTCCGGCCATTTCAATTGAACAAAAGACGACGTCGAAGAACCCGCGCTCGACCGTGGGGACGGTCACAGAGATCTATGACTATTTGCGCCTCCTTTTTGCGCGTGCCGGCACGCCTTACTCCCCCGCGACCGGTAAGCCGATTGAGGCGCAGCAGGTGCAGGACATGGTCGACCGCATCATGACGCTGACCGAAGGCACGCGCGCCTATCTCTTGGCGCCGATTATCCGTGACCGCAAAGGTGAATATCGCAAAGAGTTTTTGGAGCTGCGTAAACAAGGGTTTCAGCGCGTTAAAGTCGATGGCACCTTTCACGACCTCGATACGCCGCCCACGTTGGATAAAAAATTTCGCCACGATATTGATGTCGTTGTGGATCGTATTGTCGTGCGCGAGGGGCTTGAGACGCGGCTTGCCGATAGTTTGCGCACGGCGTTGGATTTGGCCGACGGCATCGCTGTTCTCGAATTAGCGGCAAAGGCGGATGAGGAGGATGCGGGCGATCCCGAGCGTATTACCTTTTCAGAGAAATTCGCCTGTCCGGTCTCTGGATTTACGATCCCCGAGATCGAACCGCGCCTCTTTTCATTCAATGCACCCTTTGGGGCCTGCCCCGATTGCGACGGGCTGGGGCATGAGCTCTTCTTTGATGAGCGCTTGGTTGTGCCTGATCAGAATTTGCGCGTCTATGACGGCGCGCTCGCACCCTGGCGAAAGGGCAAGAGCCCCTATTTCTTGCAGACCATTGAGGCGATTGCGCGGCACTACGAATTTGATCCGCAAACCAAGTGGAAGGACCTGCCAGACTACGTGAAACAGGTGTTTCTATATGGCTCGAAAGATGAGGAAATCCTCTTTCGCTATGATGAAGGCGGCCGGGTTTACCAGGTCACGCGGGTCTTTGAAGGAGTGATCCCGAATATGGAGCGGCGCTATCGCGAAACCGATAGCGCTTGGGTGCGCGAGGAATTTGAGCGCTATCAAAACAACCGCCCCTGCGGCACGTGCGACGGGTATCGACTGCGAGCCGAGGCGCTTGCCGTAAAGATTGCGGGGCTGCATGTGGGGCAGGTGGTGGAGATGTCGATCCGCGAGGCCTTGGCCTGGTGCGAAAGTGTTCCTGACCATTTGACCGCGCAAAGAAACGAGATTGCGCGCGCTATCCTTAAAGAAATCCGCGAACGCTTGGGATTTCTGAACAATGTTGGTCTTGAATATCTAACGCTCTCGCGCGCGAGTGGCACGCTCAGCGGCGGGGAAAGCCAGCGCATTCGGCTGGCAAGTCAGATCGGCTCGGGGCTGACCGGGGTGCTCTATGTGCTGGACGAGCCCTCAATCGGCCTGCATCAACGGGACAATGATCGTCTGCTTGGTACGCTTAAGAACCTGCGCGACCAAGGGAATACGGTGATTGTGGTCGAGCATGATGAAGAAGCTATTCGCGCGGCCGATTACGTCTTTGATATTGGTCCGGGCGCAGGGGTGCATGGCGGGCAGGTTGTGGCCCATGGCACGCCAGGTCAGATTGCCAAGCACGCGAGCAGTGTCACCGGTGATTACCTTTCTGGCAAACGCGAGATTGCTGTGCCTGCTGAACGCCGCAAAGGCAAGAAGGGCGGCAAGGCGGTTCGCATTGTCAAAGCGACTGGCAATAACTTGCAAGATGTGACAGTCGATTTCCCTTTGGGCAAATTTCTCTGTGTGACCGGCGTATCGGGCGGGGGGAAGTCGACCCTAACGATTGAGACCCTGTTCAAGACGGCCTCAATGCGTCTGAACGGCGCGCGCCAAACTCCCGCGCCGTGCGAGAGCATCAAAGGGCTTGAGCACCTGGATAAGGTGATTGATATCGACCAACGGCCGATTGGTCGTACGCCGCGCTCTAATCCGGCGACGTATACGGGCGCTTTTACCCCCATCCGCGAGTGGTTCGCGGGCCTGCCTGAGGCCAAGGCGCGTGGGTATAAGCCTGGTCGCTTCAGCTTTAACGTCAAAGGCGGGCGCTGCGAGGCGTGCCAGGGCGATGGGGTCATCAAGATTGAGATGCATTTTCTGCCCGATGTTTATGTCGAATGTGAAACCTGCAAAGGGCAGCGCTATAATCGCGAAACGCTTGAGATAAAATTCAAAGGCAAGAGCATCGCGGATGTGCTGGACATGACGGTTGAGGATG
This sequence comes from uncultured Rhodobacterales bacterium, assembly GCA_964459535.1. GTDB lineage: Bacteria > Pseudomonadota > Alphaproteobacteria > Rhodobacterales > Rhodobacteraceae > JBCBCP01. The sequence goes on along the minus strand of CAYWNJ010000025.1, from coordinate 213 downwards.
CGCAGAGTTTTTTCCAGGCGGTGCCCTCAATCCGCGAGAAAATGGATGCGCTGATGCGGGTCGGTCTAGGCTATATTAAAGTCGGCCAGCAGGCGACGACCTTGTCCGGCGGTGAGGCGCAGCGGGTGAAGCTCTCGAAGGAGCTGAGCAAGCGCTCGACCGGGCGCACGCCTTCTATCCCGGACGAGCCGACCACCGGCTCGCATTTCGACG
>CAYWNJ010000024.1:0-11766 GCA_964459535.1 uncultured Rhodobacterales bacterium | reverse complement strand
AAGCGGGCAAGGAGATCCCGCTCGGCTGGGCGCTTGATGCCTCAGGGCAGCCGACTACCGATCCAACCGCAGCACTGGAGGGCACGATGGTGCCGATTGGCGAGGCGAAGGGGACGGCGCTCGCGCTCTTGGTCGAGATCTTAGCCGCAGCCTTTTCAGGAAGCGCGTTTGGTCACGAAGCTGGCTCTTTCTTTCACCCAGACGGTCCGGCCCCACGTGTCGGTCAAACGCTGATCGCCCTGCGCCCTGACATCCAAGGCGGATTTTACGCGCGCGTGAGCGACATTCTGGATGAAATCTCAGCACTTGAAGGTGCACGCCTGCCGGGTATGCGCCGCCAAATGATGATCGCAAAGTCACGAGAAGATGGTCTTCGAGTGCCCGTGGCCTATGTTGAGGCGGCGCGAGAGTTGGCACGTCGCGCTGGTAGTTAATCACTTTGAAGTATAGGCGGCGTCTGCATTTAGAGGATTCCCAAATCACTTCCCGTTTGGTTGAAGATCCAAAACAGGACGCGATCTTGAGCAGACGGACTTTGACAGACAGGCAGTGGGCCATCATCGAGCCCTTGGTTCCAGGTAAGAAAGGGGATCGTGGCCGCACAGGAGCAGACAATCGATTGTTTCTTGACGCGATCCTTTGGCTGGTACGGAGCGCTTCGCCGTGGCGTGACTTGCCGCCGGAACTGGGGAACTGGCGCACGGTCCACTCCCGCTTTCGGCGCTGGACGCTGCCAGGCGTATGGGAGAGTCTTTTCAAAGCGTTAAGCGCAGAACCCGATTTCGAATACGTCCTCGTGGATGCAACCATCTGCAAAACCCACGCTGACGCGACGGCTCAAGCGGGGGGCTTGAAGCTGCCGGTACTGGCCGTTCCAAAACCACCCTTGGACGAACGGCCAGGTTGAGCGCATGAACCGGACAACCCCCGATTTGTTTAAAGGATGCGACCTTGCCCTGAGACACGCATGCGTACCCCTGATCGAAACAGCGCAAGAAACCCACGAAGTATGACACGCGCAGTTGCAAACGGCGGAACCGGATCGAAATAATGTTGGTAAGTTGAAGGATTGGTGGTGTGTCACAAATCGCTGCGAAAGATGACCGAAGTATTCATCTTAGCCATCGCCTCCGCCGCAATCGTCATTTAGTGGCTATTTGACGCTAGCGATCATCCTCGTGCGCGCCATCCGCATCTTCTTGCGCTTCCTCTTCAAGTGCAGCATGGGCTGCCGAAAGCACCGCCTTTTTTCGATCTTCGGGCATTTGAGCGTGCTCGTCTGCAAGACGCACGGTCACCTCCCGATGAGCAAACTTGATGCCCTCTTTTTCAAAAAGCGCGCGTATTTCTTCGTAGACGCGTTTGCGAATGACCCATTGATCTCCAGGCTTGGTCATGAACTTGACGCGAATAATCATCGCACTGTCCTGCATTTCGATCACGCCTTGGCTTTTAAGCGGTTGGATGAAATCCTCACCGATCACCGGATCTTCAAGCAAGCTCTGCCCGAGCTTCTTGATTAGCTTGCGCACATGATCGACATCCGTGTCATAGGTGACCCGCAGCGGTAATTTCATCATAACCCAATCGCGAGAATAGTTCGTCAAAACCTGGATCTCGCCAAAAGGAATCGTGTGCAAAGCGCCAAGGTGGTGGCGAAGTTGAAAGGAGCGGACAGAAATTTTCTCGACCGTTCCTTTGACGCCGCCGATGTCAATATATTCACCTTTGCGAAACGCATCATCAAAAAGGAAAAAGGCACCAGAAAAGATATCGCGCACCAGGGTTTGGCTGCCAAAACCGACCGCGACACCGACAATGCCAGCGCCCGCAAAGAGCGGGCTAACATTGACCCCAAGCTCTAGCAGAACGATAAGAATAATTGTCACAACAATGACAATCAGGATAAACGCGCGAAACAGTGGTAGAAGCGTTGCAAGACGTGAGGCACTGGACCCACCGCCCTCATCGCCAAGCTCCGCCTCCTCCGGCGCATCGCCCTGCTCTTCTGCGATTTTCCCGTCGACCCAAATTCGGAAAGCGTGATAGACGATGTACCCGATAAACAAGATCACGACGATATCCAGAAGGCGCAAAATAGGGGCGTTATTTTCCAGCACGCGTTCTGGATCTACCCATATGCTCAGCAGCGCATAGCTGCCTGCGACAAAGGCCAAGATACCAGAAACGCGCCGCGCCAGAGCTTCATAGGAATTAAGCCCGACTGACTGTATCGGCGATGGGCTACCCGAGACATCCTCGGCAGGTGCGTTCATCTCCGCCATGCGGCGGGTCCGCTCGAAATAGCTTTCGATGCCATAATTGATTAGTCCATAGACAACGATTATGGATAGAACGATGGTGTAAAGCCCTGCGATGAGCGGCACGGACGCGGGGCGCTCAAGCACCAGATCGACCGATAGCTCTAGCCAAGCGAAGATCACATAGAGGATCATCGCCGGCGCCCAAACACGCGACAAAACACGCGTGATCCAGCTCGCCTCTGTGACTTGACGACCGTTAAGTATCGCCTGAGATATGGCCCGCCGGTTGAACAGAACCATAGCGATATTCAAACAGGCCATAACAAAGACCAGCAGCCCGTAAACCACGGCATAAACGTTATAGTTCAGACCAAAGTCGCTGATCCAGGTTGCAAAGGCGATCACGGAAAGATCGAGCGTCGCAACGAAGAAGAGCCAGTGATAAAGGCGGCGCGCGTCCCGGTCAGAGAATGCAGGAATGCGATATTGCGGCAAGAAGGGTGATAGGATCATACGCCAGAGATCACCGAGAACGCGCGCGGCAAAAAATACGGAATAAATGGCAAGGATCGTGGTCCTGACCGTGTCATCTTTGACCGGCGGGAAAAGCAACGAGCCCAAAAGATACGCGATGAACATCGCGACCAATGTTCCGATGACCCCCATCACAAATCGGAACATTAGGAAGGGCATTTTCTCTCGGTAGCCCGTTGGCGCCTCTCGCACACGCGAAACGACATGGCGTTTGATCAAAATTGGCCCATAGACAAAACGGGTGAACATCCGCCCGACAAAGAGCAGAAGCAGTGAAAAAACAACAATTTCGACGTAGGTCATAATCCGCCCATCCGGGCTGATCGACCGCAATACAAAGGCGACCTGCGCAACCGAGCTTGGCAAAGCATTCAGGCGCTCGCGCAGGATCGCGCGAAAGGCCTCGCCTTGTTTTTGAATAGCCATGAGCGATGAGCCGTCCGCGTCACCTGCTGCCGCCGGATCAGTGCCGTCTTGACCTGCCGCCGACAAAATACTGCCATCGGCGTTGACGATGACGACACTCACACCGTTTTCCCTCGCCAATCTGAGCGTTTCCTCAATATTGCTTTCGGTCGAGGCTTCAGAGCTGCCGAGGTTCGGCAATAGCTGGGCAGTTGCGGGAGGCGTCAGAGCGAAGGCGAGCAGCAAGATCAGAATGGCACGGATCATCAAAACTCTCCCGCTGTTATCAATGAGCCAGGCAGCCCTTGCCCAGCGTCAAGGCGCAGCGTCCTTGCCTCGGCCATCGGTGTCAAGAGCATGTAGGCGCGCGCAACACGCCACGTTCACAAATTCGCGCGGGATTGGTGCTTTGCGCTTTGCCCGCACATATGTCATGAGCGCGAGTAAAGGCTATGCGGGGCAAGTATGACCAACACACAAGGGCATGTCGCGATCTTGGGGCTCGGCTATGTCGGATTGCCGCTTGCCCTGGGATTGGCACGGGCCGGGTTTGATGTTCTTGGCTTTGATGTCGACGCGGCTTTGGTCGCGCAGTTGCAATCCGGCATAGATCCAAATGGCGAAGTCTCAGCGACATCGCTAACGGCGTCTGGCGCGCAATTTTCTGCGGACCCAAAGGCGCTTTCAAAGGCAGGCACGTATATCATCGCAGTTCCCACGCCCATTACCGATGCGAAAGCACCTGACCTCGGCCCGGTCCGCGGCGCGTGCACGACCATTGGCCCCCATCTTGCACCAGGCGATTTGGTTATTCTGGAAAGTACGGTCTATCCGGGCGTTACCGAGGACATTTGCGGCCCCGCTTTGGCAGCAGCAAGCGGGCTGAGACCTGGTATCGACTTTAAACTTGGCTATAGCCCGGAACGCGTTAACCCGGGGGATGCAGAGCATTCCCTCGAAAATGTGATCAAGGTCATCGCAGCACAAGATACTGAAACGCTTGAAAGGATGGCCACGCTCTATGGTCCTGTGGTCAAGGCAGGGCTGCACCGTGCGGCGTCAATTGCCACCGCCGAGGCCGCAAAAGTGATCGAGAATACCCAGCGGGACCTAAACATTGCTCTGGTCAATGAATTCGCGCTGATCTTTGACCGGTTAGGGATTGACACGCTGGATGTTTTGGAAGCCGCCGGGACAAAGTGGAACTTTCTGCCCTTCAAGCCCGGCCTCGTCGGCGGGCATTGCATCGGCGTTGATCCTTATTACTTGACTTACCGCGCGGCACAGGTTGGCTATCATCCCGAGGTAATCCTCGCTGGGCGGCGGATCAATGATGGGATGGGGGCCGAGGTCGCGCAACGTTTGGTCAAAGAAATGCTCGCGCGCGGCGGGCGCGTTGCGGGGGCGCGGGTTCTGATTTTAGGATACACGTTCAAAGAAAACTGTGCCGATACACGCAATACGCGCGTTGCTGATATCGCAGAGGAGCTTCTGAGTTATTCGGCAGAGGTCGATATTTATGATCCCTGGGTTTCAAGTGAGCAGCTACCCCAGCGGCCCGGCCTCTTACCCGTCGGTAAGCCGGAAGTTGCGCAGTATGACGCAATAATCGTTGCGGTTGGGCATCGTGAATTTGTCGATATGGGCGCAGCGGCCATCCGGGCCTTTGGCAAACCAAACGCGGTGCTATACGATATCAAAGGGATCTTCGATAAGTCCGCAACAGATTTACGTCTGTAGCAGGTTGGGGGCGCAGCCATGGCGCAAAAACATAAGGGCGAGAAAACCGGCAAACGCGTCGTACTTTACAGTCACGATACCTTTGGCCTTGGCCATTTGCGCCGTAGCCGCGCCTTGGCCACCGCCTTAACCGAAGCCAATGTGGCGGCATCTGCTATCATACTTACCGGCTCGCCTGTCGCAGGTCGGTTTGCGTTTCCTGAACGGGTTGACCATGTGCGGTTGCCCGGTGTGACTAAACTCTCCGATGGCAGCTATGTCAGCCAAACCCTCGGAATGGATATCGACGCCACCACGCATCTGCGCGCCGGGATTATCCGCTCCGCCATTGAGCATTATCAGCCTGACCTGCTGATCGTCGATAAAGAGCCAACCGGCTTTCGGGGTGAGTTGCTGCCAACGCTAGAGTGGCTCCCCTCTCAGGGAAAAACCAACGTCGTCCTTGGTCTGCGGGATGTTCTAGACGAACCCGATGTGCTGGCCGCCGAATGGGAGCGCAAAGGCGCATTGGCCGCGACCGAAGCCTTCTATGATGAGATTTGGGTCTATGGCCCGCGTTCGGTTTATGACCCAACAGAGGGCCTTGCGCTGTCGCCCGACGTGCGCGCGCGGCTGCATTGGACGGGCTATCTGCGCCGCACGATGTCCGAGCCGATTGAGCCCGCGCCAGAGCCCTATATCCTGATTACACCCGGCGGCGGCGGCGATGGGGCGGCCATGGTGGATCTGGTCCTATCCGCCTACGAGCAGGACCCAAACCTTGGCCCGCGCGCGATGCTGGTCTATGGCCCATTCCTGTCCGGTGATATTCGAGAGGATTTCGAAACCCGCGTGGCTGCGCTCGGCGGGCGCGTTGTCGCGGTCGGTTTTGATGCGCAGATAGAGGCGCTTTTTACCCATGCCCAAGGCGTCGTGTGCATGGGGGGATATAACACGTTTTGCGAGCTTTTGTCCTTTGACCAGCGGGCCGTGATCATTCCGCGCACTGTCCCCCGGCTTGAGCAATGGATTCGCGCCAGCCGCGCCGAGGAGCTGGGCCTTGTCCGAATGCTGGACGAGAAGCGCGATGGCTTGACGACACACGCGATGATCAACGCCATTCGCGGCCTGCCGGAACAGCGCAAGCCGTCGCAGGCCGGGGCGGACGGGCTCTTGGACGGGCTGGATGTAGTAATTGAACGCACCCGCACCTTGCTCTCAGAGCCTGGCGAAGAACTGGCCGCCGAATGAGCGGTTCTGGTGCGCTCGCCGTGCTTGTAAAAGGTTGGCCGCGCCTGTCGGAGACCTTTATCGCCCAGGAATTGGTAGCTCTGGAAGCGGCGGGCCTGCCCTTAGCGCTTTGGTCCTTGCGTCATCCGACCGATACCAAGCGCCATCCGCTCCATGGTCAGTTGCAAGCACCGGTGGCGTATTTGCCTGAATATCTGAGCGCCGCGCCTGTGCGGGTCCTGCGCGGCCTTATCGCGGCAGTCCGGCGGCCAGGGTTTCGCGCGGCATGGCATGCCTTTCGTGCCGATTTTGCCCGTGATCGGACGCGCAATCGGCTGCGCCGCTTTGGTCAAGCGTGCGTGTTGGCGCGGGAGCTTCCCGCAGACTGCCCAGGGCTTTACGCCCATTTCCTGCACACACCGGCTTCGGTGGCGCGGTACACTTCTATTTTACGGCAAATCCCTTGGGCCTTTTCTGCCCATGCCAAGGATATTTGGACATCAGCGGATTGGGACTTGGCATCAAAGCTTGACCCAAAGGATCACGGGGCACATTTCGGCGCGACCTGTACGGATTTTGGCGCGGTGCATCTCAACGAGATTTCTAAAGGGACCAAGGTTGCTCTGATTTATCATGGGCTTGACCTCAGCCGCTTTCCCAGCCCGCCCGAACGCGCCATCCGATCTACTGGTGAGCCTATCGCCTTGCTTTCAGTTGGGCGGTTGGTCGAGAAGAAAGGGTTTGATCGGCTGCTTGAGGCCCTTGCGCGGCTGCCGGACACTCTGGACTGGCATTGGACCCATATTGGCGGCGGCGATGGCGCAGCGCTGCGCGCGCAAGCTCAAAAGTTGGGCATTGAGGCGCGTATTTCCTGGCGAGGGGCCTGTGATCAGCCCGAGGTGATCGCGGCGATGCGCGTGGCGGATTTGTTTGTTCTGCCTTCGCGCGTGGCTGCGGATGGTGACCGCGACGGGCTGCCTAATGTCCTGATGGAGGCGGCGAGCCAGCGCTTGCCAATCCTCTCAACACCGGTCTCCGCAATTCCGGAGTTTGTCGAGAACGGAACGCATGGTGTCTTGTCAGGCGATACCCCGGGGGCGCTGGCAGAAGCGCTTGCGCAGATTGCAGCTGATCCCGAGGCGGCCAAGACCCGCGCAGATGCGGCCTATGCCCGGCTCCGCGCGGAGTTTACCATGCAACCCGGTATTGAGGATTTGGCGGCGCGCTTGCGCGATATGTTGGGGCGCCCATGATCGCGTTCTATGCCCCGCTGAAGGCGCCGACGCATGGAACCCCCTCGGGGGATCGTGCTATGGGGCGCGCCTTGATCTCCGCTTTGAGAGATATCGGGGAAGAGGTTGTATTGGTCTCAGAACTTCGCCTCTATGACCCCGATGGTGACGAGGAGCGGCAGAACGCGCTCGCCCGCGCGGCGGAGCTTGAGGTGGCGCGGCTCCTTGCTGATCCGCAGAGCGCGCGCTGGCGGGCGTGGATCACGTATCACAACTATTATAAAGCGCCTGATCTACTCGGGCCGAAAGTCGCGCAAGCGCTCAAAATCCCTTATCTTCAAATTGAGTCGACCCGGGCACGAAAGCGGCTAAACGGGCCCTGGGCGCGATTTGCAGAGGCGGCAGAGGCCGCGAGCGATGCGGCTTGTGTGATTTTTCATCTCACAGAGCGGGATGGGCAAGCCCTTCGCGCCTATGCGCCAAAGGCACAACGCATCATCGCACTGCGCCCATTTTTGGATCGCCTTGATCTGCCAGAGAGTGCGGCATGCGACGGGCCGATGCTGGCCGTTGGGATGCTGCGTATTGGAGACAAACTTCAAAGCTATGAGCTCATTGCCGAAACGCTGCACCGATTGCAGGCGCCGGATTGGTCGCTCTCCATTGTCGGCGAGGGTGCCGCACGTGGGCAGGTGGCCACGCTAATGGCCCCCTTTGGGAAACGCGTGGACATGCTTGGCGCTATCGCGCCCGGCCACATGGGAGAGCACTATGCCCGTGCTTCTCTGCTGTTTTGGCCAGGTGTTAACGAAGCTTTTGGCCTGTCCTATCTAGAGGCACAAGCGCATGGTTTGCCCGTTGTTGCACAGAATAGGCCAGGAGTGCGCGATGTCACATTTGGAACTCACCCGATGCCAGAAGCGGGACCGACAGCGCTTGCTGCCCGCTTGGACGATCTTTTGGCGGATCAACGACAGCGCCGGGCTCTCGGAGCAAAAGGCCGTGCAATGATCGCAGAGCATCACCTGCGCAGCACCGCTTCGGCACAGCTCGCGCAGGTTCTTGACGAGGTAGCGCCGCAATGACACGCCTTGCCCTCTTGCGTCATGGCCATACAGCCTGGAACCGTGCGCATCGGATCCAAGGGCGCACGGATGTACCGCTGGATCCCGAGGCAGAGGCGCATTTGCGCGACTTATGTCTGCCTGAGCCCTGGGAGCACGCAACACTCGTCTCAAGCCCGCTCGCGCGCGCTATGCAGACTGGGCAGATCTTGACCGGCAAAGCCCCTCATATTGAACCGGCATTGATCGAGATGGATTGGGGCGCTTGGGAAGGCCAACATGGCGCAAAGCTCCGAGCCGATCCAGCCAGCGGGTTTCGCGATATCGAGGAGTGGGGGTGGGAATGGCACCCCCCCGGTGGCGAAAGCCCCGCTACACTAAGGGCGCGCTTGCGCCCTTGGGCGGAGGCGCTGCGGGGCGATACATTGGCGGTATGCCATATCGGCGTGATGCGTGTTTTGATGGCAATCGCAACAGGGTGGGACTTTGCTGGAACCGCCCCGTTTAAGATAAAGCGAGATCGGCTCTATATCATAGAAATTGAAAACAGCTGTTGGTCAGCGCGACCTACGCCATTGGCGTTGGAGCGGCGCTGATGCGGGTGCTCATCGTTGTCACGCATTTGCTTGGGACAGGCCATTTGGTACGCGCCGTTACGCTGGGACGGGCCTTTGCGCAGAGGGGGTGGCAAGTTCAGATCGCAAGCGGTGGACGTCCGGTGCCGCATCTTGATACTTCGGGGGTAACGCTTACCCAGCTACCTCCGTTGCATGTGGAAGGCGTTGATTTTGGCACGCTCTTTGGGCCAAGTGGGCCAGCCGATGCCCGCTATCGGCAGGCGCGTATCGCGCAGCTTCTCGCCTGTTTAGAACCCGCGCCTGACTTGATCATTACAGAGCTCTTTCCCTTTGGGCGTAGAAACTTACGCGACGAATTCCTCGCGTTGTTAGATGCCCGCTCTGCACCCGTCCTAGCCTCGGTTCGGGATATTTTGGCCCCACCTTCGAAACCAGAGCGCGCGGCTTGGACCCACGAGGTTCTTCGGCGCCACTATCGCGGCGTGTTGATTCATGCAGACCCTACAGTCATCCCGCTTGAGCAAAGTTGGCCTGTAAGCCCAGACATCGCGCCTCGCTTGCACTATACGGGGTTTGTTGCGCCTCCCACCCCAGAGCCTCATCCGCAAAACGACGGTAAGGGGGAGGTGTTGATCAGTGCCGGGGGCGGCCCCGTTGGTGCTGCGCTGCTCGCAGCGGCAAAGTCGGCAGCAGCGCTGGATCCGGGCCGCGTTTGGCGCTGTCTTATACGCGAATGCGACGCCGATCTTTCCGCAAATCTTCCGAATAACTTACGTATCGAAGCACCCCGGCCCGACTTTCGGCAGATGCTGTGCGGCGCCTACGCTTCGGTTTCAATGTGCGGCTACAATACGGCGATGGATTTGATGCAAACCGGCGTCCCCGCTGTTTTGGTCCCGTTTGACGAAGGCGGAGAAGTTGAGCAAAGCATGCGCGCAGACGCGCTCGCGCGCCATCCCGGTTTTGTTGTGCTGCGCCGCGCAAACCTAAACGGGCACAGTTTGCGAGAGGCGGTGCAGAGGGTCACTATACAACCACGCCGCGCCTCACAGACGCAAGCAATGAATGGTGCTGAGAAAACCGTCGAGATTGCGGAGAAATTACTCCATGCGCGTTGATTGGTCTGCTTTTCGAAAGGTTATCACGCCAGAAACGCGGTTTTGGTGGCGCGATGACGACGCAGTCGCGCCGAGCGTGGCGCTAGAGCGGTTGATGCGTTTGCAAGAGGTGATTTCAGTGCCCGCGCATTTGGCCATTGTCCCGCGCAACGCCACGTCGGGGTTGGTTCAGATCATCGACGCTAATCCGGCGCTGATCCCCTTGGTGCATGGCTGGCAGCACGCGAACACGGCGCAGCCTGGGCAAAAGAAGTCCGAGTTCCAATCGCCGCGCAGCGAGGCTATCGGCGAAACCAAGGCCGCCTTGGCACGGATGCGAACACTTTTCGGGGCGCGCCTCGTTCCTGTTTTCGTTCCGCCGTGGAACCGTATTTCGGATGAGATTGCGGGGCGCTTGAGCGCGCAAGGATATCGCGGTCTCTCGACCTTTGGACCCCGCGCGCGGCAGAAAGATGTTGGAGTCATGCGGCTGAATACGCATGTCGATCCCATTGATTGGCGCGGCACAAGGGGCTTGGCTTCACCTCAAAAGATCGTTGATCTTGCCACTGCGCAGCTTAGCACCTATCCAGCTGAACCGATTGGCATCTTGACCCATCACTTGGTTCAAAGTGAGGAGATTTGGGCGCTGGTTCAAGCGGTTATGCTAGAGCTTCTAAGCGCTGGTGCAACACCGATCTCACTTTGAACTCAAACATGGGAGCCATTTCCCTCATGCGGCAACCGAAAAGGCACGACATATTGGAACCGCCGTTCACTGAGGTTGATCCATATTTGCTTCTTCTCTCACTGATTCAGTTGAAGGGCTTGCTATGGATCTCTGGGCCGCTAGTGTTGCCAAATCGCCGTAAAGTTCAGAAAGGCCCAAATATGAAATTCCTCTCATTTCTTTTGCCCGCTTTGATATGGGCCATTGCAGGCACCGCTGAACCGTTGAAATTAACGCTGGCCAATCCGCAGCCCGCTGCTTTGTCCTCTGGCTTGGCAGTAAGTTATGCAAACGGCAGCGTACGCAGCCTTCGGCAAGCGGCTCGACTCGCCAAGAACGCCAAACCAGGTATACCGCTTGAAGGCTTGGATTATTGGGATACCAAGGAAGGCGAGGAAACGCTGACCTCAGGCCAAGCAAAAAATGTCATCGCCAAGATTACCGGATATGTTCGTTTTGAGCAGCCAGGTATCTACACAATCGACTTCCTCTCGAATGACGGGCTTCAAATGTCGATAGGTGGACAAGAGGTTGTGTTTTTCGACGGGGTGCATTCATGCGATGAGAGTGACGCCGTAGAAGCCGAAGTACCCAAAGCTGGCTGGTATGCGCTAGAGGGTCTTTATTTTCAACGCAAAGGATCGGCTTGCCTGCATATGCGCGCTGGCATCGGCGCGGCGGATTGGATGCCAAATTCAGCTTTCGGCCACTAAAGCGTTTCGATTTGAACCTGAAACACAATTGGCCTTGAGCGGATATTGCCACAGCGCACAAAGCCGGGCGAAAGCCAGACCGCGGGATGGCGATTGCGACCTCAATTCTGCGCGATTTATGGCAGCAACCATGGCGCGACACCCAAGCGAAGCACCAAGCTTAGCCCAAAAGCCAGCCCGGGGGGCGGTCTGGCTTTCGC
>CAYWNJ010000023.1:0-11802 GCA_964459535.1 uncultured Rhodobacterales bacterium | reverse complement strand
TGCTACGTTATCTAAGAGAAAACCCCCTCAACTAGGCATGACCCTTAATTTTTATGGCTCGAGACATTTGGAAAAAAAGTTGTTGTTACTCAGTATGCAGCGGCGTAATTAGGTTAGTGGAGACGTGGCCGAGCGGTCGAAGGCGCTCCCCTGCTAAGGGAGTAACGGGGAAACTCGTTCGAGGGTTCGAATCCCTTCGTCTCCGCCACCCAATCTTTGGCAAGACGGAACTCCGCCCCTAAGGCGTTGTTTTTATTGATTGCATGATGATCCCAACAGATCGGTCGAATTCCGGTCTTGGTACAAATCTTGGTACAAGGAACCAGGGCATGTGGGGACATCATTTGAAGCGTCGTGGGCGCTGGTGGTATTACTTTCGGGCGGTGCCGGAGCGTTATCGGGACGTGGAGCGGCGGCGTGAGATTTGTTTTTCGTTGAAGACGCAGGATTTTGCAGTGGCCAAGGTGAAAGCCTCGCAGATTTCCGTCGACCTTGACGCGGAATGGGAGCGCTCTGTTGAGCTTGGCGTTTCACTTAAAAGCCAAAGTGCAGCCAAGCGGTATGCTGCGGCGGTCTCGGCGCAGACCCGGCTGGGGTTCGCACCAACTGCATCAGCGGTGTTGACCGATGAGGACCTGCTTAACCGTCTGCGCACTCTGATCAATGGCGGGTCCTCGCCCACAGAACAGAAATCGGTTCTGGGCCTGATCGACAAACCTGCGCTTTCCATGATGGATGCGTTTGAACGGTTTTGGGAACATATCGAAGATGAGTGGTCGGCGTTGAGCCATGATCAGCGGCGAGTCAAACGCAACGGCTACCTCAAGGCACTGAGCAATTTCCGGGAAGCTGTCGGTGATGTGCCGATGTACGAATTGGAGCGGCACCACGCGATGCAGTTTCGGGCGTGGTGGCTGAAACGGATCAAGTCGAAGGGCCTCAAACCGCATACCGGTAACAAAGATATCAATGCCTTACGCCGGATGATCACCACCAACTACGACATAGACGCCGTGCAACACACGAACCCACTCGCGCGCGTCCGGCTGAAAGACGAGGCCCAGGTTCCGCGCATGCCGCTGACCGTTGAACAAATCCGTGCGGCCTGCAAACCGGGCGCATTGGGAAAGATTGCGCCGGAATTTCATTTGCTGTTCAGGCTGCTGGTGAACACCGGGATGCGGCCCGTTGAGGCAATTGGGCTCGAATTAGAAGATGTGATTTTGGACCACGACGTTCCGCATATTTATGTGCGCAAGAACCGTGTTCGGGGCTTGAAAACGGCACATTCGGAAAGGTTGCTGCCGCTCTTGGGCGTGTCCTTGAACGCCGCCCAAGAGCTGGCCGCCATAGGGGGATGGGGTAAACGGTTGGGAAAGAACATGTATGCGACCAGCATCATCAATCGACATCTGCGTGAAAGTGGGATTGTGACGGATAAACGTCAGTCGCTCTATTCCCTGCGTCATTGGTTTCAGGATCAGCTGACCAAGCGCGATGTTGTCGACCGGGCGCAGGCGCAGTTGATGGGGCACAAGTTTAGCAGACCCAAGTACGGCTATGGGAAAGACCTAACTGAATTAAAGGACATCATCGCACCTTTTGCGATTGAAGCGCTATGAGACGATCACGTGCAGATGACAAATCCGACAGAGACAAACGTATCGCTTCAAAGCGCGCATACAAACCGATCAATTTGATCTCTTCCTCTGCATCACAGTGGGGTAGCAGATCGGCCAGGAGCTGCTCTATGGCATCAAATTCTTCTTGGGTAACCACTTGCATAGACGCAAGCTTAATACTCGGAAAAGTATGTTCTTAGAGGCGGAGGTCCGTCCTATCCAACCGAGCGATGTGCCAACTCTGCAGCTCGTGAATCAGTGCTTCCGGCATGTTTCGGTCGCGCCGTTCGGCGATCAATTTTGCCAATTGTTCTTTGGATGTGACGCTGACATCCAAGCCAAGTTCGAAGCTGTAGATTTTGCTATTCATATTACTTGTATGACATGGAAATCCTACGGTTGCTTTTTTCAAAAGCGAACCTTTTAGTCCCCTGTTTCTTCATGTTTTCTTCATCTTGCATGGCTGGAATTCCCTTGGCAGTCAGTTTTTAAGCCGCTGATAGAGCGAGATAAATTGCTACAATACGTTCGCTTTTGAAAGAAGCGAACATTTAACCCCTCAAACTCATGAAACCCCAAAAAAAGCGCCACAATGGTGCGGGTTGGAACAAAGACAGATCGCAAGGTGTGAAAAGCCATTTCACCCGCTCGGAGGTCGACTTTTTGATCAAAACATTGGCCTACGAAAAGAATTGGCACGATTTGGCATTGTTTCTGGTGGCCTTGGACAGCGCCTTACGGGCCAGCGATCTGTTACAATTGAAGGTTTGCGACGTCTGTTATTCGAACGGCCGCGTTCGACAGAAACTCGCGCGTCGGCAGCAGAAAACGGGCAAGGTGGTGGAACCCGTTCTAACTCCATCAGCACGGCGCGCTTTGGCGCAGTGGATCTCTGTTTCGAGAAAGTCTCGCGAGGAATATCTGTTTACTCGGCACAAAACTGCGCCGAATGCCAAACCGATCACACGCGTTCATCTCAGCCGCTTGGTCAAGGCTTGGGCGCTTTGGCTCGGTCATCCGCCAGACGACTATGCCTGCCATTCCTTGCGACGGACCAAAGGCGTGATGATGTACGAAGCGGGGGAACGCGTCGCAGATATATCAAAAATGTATGGACACGCGTCCGAGGCATCCACACTGCATTATCTGGGCATCACGCAGAGCCGGGTTACAGAGATGTGCTTGCGCTACGATTTGGGTGTAGTGCTCGACAGGCCTGGGCGGCCCAAAGCGCCTTTATCGCTGACGCAATCCAGTTCACGACTTCTTTGCGCGACGGCCGTTGCTTCAAGATAGCGACGATCTGTATTGCCACGCTTTTTGGATTCGGTGTGTCAGCGCAGACCGCGTTACCGTCTAATCTACAAGCTATTGTGGATCGCTATGTGGCCTGCCTTGATGCCGCGCAAGCTCGCACCCAGGAAATTGGAAATGCCGCGCTGCGCCCAAAGTTTTTCGATGCGCTGTCTCAGCAATGTGATCGTCAGCGTGATGCAGAACTCAGCATTGCTCAATCTGAAGCTGGCATCGCGAGAACAGAGGCCGAGCAAAACGTGCTGAGATCTGAGATTGCGGCAATGACCGAAGGCTTGATCATGGGAGCGCGGGCAGACCTTGGGATCGAACCAACGGAGTAAATTTGGTCCCATGCTAAGATTGAGTATGCTGACAGCATATGAATACGGAGCGCCCCGGCAATCAAAATGATGTATCCGCACCCAAAGCGAATGAAAACCTGACATCAGAACAAATCGCCCAGATTGATGCAACACGTGATCGAGACAGAACGCGCTTGGCTGATCACGAGCGGTCTGAGGCGCGTCGGGGGGATCTTTCGGACTTCGTCATTGACCATTGGGACGAGACGCGAGACAGCACGACCTGTTTTGGGATTGAGGTCGACCCGTCATATGTACCGGATCACCTTGTCGATGTGCTCTTGAAAATCGAAGCGGAGACTGGGTTTGATCTGATCATGGATGGCCTTGCGCCCGAAGATGTTGGCCTTTTGGTAACGCAAGAGTTGGCAACGCAGTCCCTAGAAGCACAGGCTGCCCAAAAACACGATGACCTTGCGACGGTCATTGAGACGACAGAAGAGCTCAAACAATCAAAGGACAGCTATGCCAATTTGATCGCAGATTTAAGGGCTTCTGGCGCATCGAATGCCGAGATTATTTTGACCCTCAAGGATAATCCTGACGTGCCCGAGGCTGAGCGCGCCAAGCTGACAAAATTCTCACAGATCATCGAAATCGCCAAACGCGTCCCAGAAGATGCTGAGGTGATAAACCACCGAATTGGTCAGCTCGATTTTGCGAATGGCGTGCCGGACCCGGTGAACTTTGCCAAAGCGTTTATCTTGGATGCGGCGTCGGGCGTGTCAGAAGCTACGCAAACGGCTGTTGCAGAGACACTCGGCATCGAACGGCCCAACATCGACGTGAATACCGGCGGCGACATCGCAGATGTCTTTGAAAAGGGGATCGGTATGCGTGAAGTCCGCGATCCTGAGACAGGGGAAATCCGACGGGAACCAATATTTCTGGAGCCAGGGCAGTTCGAACCAATCCGTGCGGGGCAATCCATTGGCCTGACTGATAGAGGCGAGCGCGCGTTGAAGTTTGACACCAGTGTCGGCGACTTCATTGCGCCCTTGCCAGATAATGCGACCCGTGAAGATCTCGCCATGTATGGCCTGGCTGGGCAATGGCTCAGCACCCTGCACCATATCAACATGGCAGAGATCTTTTTTCCGGGGCGTGATGCACTGGAACGTGGTGGTGGCGTCTTGGCGATGCGGATGCCAGAGGATTTCGATCGCGCTCAGCGTCTTTCACAGGTCTTTTTCGGCGGCACCAAGGGCTATGATGGCGCATTGCTTAATCAGGGCGACCTGTCTCGTATCCCATATTTGATGCAATTCCAGAATGCCAAAGGAGACGCCGCAGTCGGTGACATCAATCCCGAAGAAATGTTGGCCGATTACAAAGCCCAAGGCCTCATCGACAAGTCCGGCGCGCCGATCTGGGATCGGTTCGAAGAGATGATCGATGCCAATCGCAATAGGCTCTGGACCGGTGAACAAAATTTCGCTGCGGTTGCTTAACCTTCAAGCGGCAGCACATTCAGATAGTACCGCGTGTAGCGGCGCTCGCCGGTCCTTTTGAGCGCACCTTTGACGACAAGATCGGTCAGATCCCGCGTGGCGGTCATAGCCGTAGCACCAGTGATTTGACGATAGTTCGCAGCACTGAGGCCACCCGCAAACCCGTCTGGCTCAGCTCGAAACAACCGCAGCAGCGTCTTTTCTTGACGCGCGTTTAGCTTGCCGCGCAAAAGGTCGAACATTTTGACTTTATCAATCATGCGGGTCAGCTTGTGTTGGCTCAACGTCACGGCCTCCAGCACCGTTTCGCCGAACCAGAGCAGCCAAGGCGTGATCTCAAGTGCGCGATTGGTCGCTTCCAGTGCGTCGTAATAGCCGCGCTGCTTTCGGGCGATCATTTGACTCAGAGCAATCAGGCTGGGGCGACCAAGGCTTTGCGCCAGCGCCTTTTCGGCAATGGCGCGCCCGACGCGACCGTTGCCATCTTCAAACGGGTGGACGCCGACAAAGTAGAAATGCGCGATACCTGCGCGGGTCACGGCGGGTAAATCACGGCTGTCTTTAAACCAATCGACAAAAGCCGCCATCTCAGCGTCCATGGTGCTAGATGGCGGGGCTTCAAAGTGAATCTTGGGCTCATAGACCGCGCCGGAAACGACCTGCATTGGCTCCGTATGCTGCCGCCAGCCGCCAATCACATCCAAGTCGCGCCGCCCATTCATGATCATACGGTGCCAGTCAAACAGGCTTTCTGCGGAAAGCGGCCCGTCGAAATCCCGATAGAGCGCCACCATCATCTCGGCAATCCCCGCTTCACGTGGATCCGAACGGCGGTTGTCCGTCTTAAGACCGAATTGTCGCCGCACTGAGGACTGCACTGAATCCCGATCTAGCATCTCACCTTCGATGGCCGACGTTTCCATGGCCTCATTGCTCAGCCAGTCAATGCGCAGGGTCTCGCGGTCGTCCTCGGCCAGATGTTGAGAAGCCCCTACCAACTGGCCGGTCCGCGCGAGAAACTGTGCCTCTAATGGGGTCATCGCCTTCTGATCCCAAGAGAATTGGGGCCAATCGGGCAACTGCCAAAGCCAAGGATCGTTTTGCGTCATGTTGTATAGGGCATCTTTCTATACAACATATTTTACGGAAATCATGTAGTATAGCAAGCCAATCTAAACATCATCCCGCTGGAACCGCTGGTGCGCGTCATGCGCCAGTTTGGCATCCACGGACTTGCCGCCTGCGATTTTGAGAGCGCGCCACGGTGCCATGGTTTCCATGTGCTGACGCATGCGCATTAGGGAGCGGGTTGCGTCTTCGATGTCTTCGTAAACCTTTTCGGTGTCCGGATCTGGTCGTTCTCCACACAAGGCGCTGATCTCTTCGTGGGCACGCCAGAGAGCGCCCTCAGCATCCATTAAGATTTGATACTCGCGGGGCTGTTTGGCGGTTTCACCGATGGCGTCGAATTTTGTGACAGCTTCGGCAAGTGGTCCTTTGAATATCTGGGTGTCCGCGTGATCTGCGCACCAGGTGGCTTTTGAAATGGTCAGTTGCACTTGAGTGGAGACGCCATCCCGAAGCGGCTCAACATGGTAATGATAGGCGCGGTCGCCGTGCGCCTCAGCGTCTTCCGTCAGATAGGTAGACCCACCTCGATCTTTCAGCACCGCAATGATGGCAGCTGCAAAATCCGCCGCTTCGAAACGCGGCAGATCCCAGGCTAACCGTTTAGCCATCGCGATGTGACGTACAAGGCCATGCGGTCCCTCCGCGTAGCCGTCATGGTGCTGGTAAATGTCGAAACTGTCGTTTTCGTCTGAAACGGTGATGGTCGCGCGGGTGGACATTAATTCGTTGGATTAGTGGCTTTCTTCGAAGGCTTCGATGGAACTGGCTGCAACTTGCGGCACGATCGCATTGCCGTAGGCGCGCAATCGTCCCACGCGGCCGGGTATCCCATGAGCCAACGGGCGAAGGCCGGGTTCAACCGGTCGCCAACGACCGTCCCGGGACCAGATCCACTCGGGCTCTTGCCACGGGCAGCGGTCCAGACCTGCCGCCCCAGCAGCCCGTTGATCGGCACGATGCTTTCGCGCCCGTCCTTGTGATCGCGTGCTGTGGGCGTCGCCCAGCCCGATATCATTGCCTGATCTTGCAGGTTGATCTGCCGGTGCGCTTTCTGTCGCTTGGAGAATTGCAGTGGTGTCCGACAACTCGCCGTCGCCGAATGCGCCATCGGTGTGCGCCACCCGGCGCATCGCCCCGAACCAGAGCCGCTGTCGGATATGCGGCGCGGCAAAGCCCGCAGCGCAGAGATCTGCCGCCCCGATGGTGTAACCCGCACTTTCCAGGTCAGTCGATACAAGATCGAACCAGTCGAGGGCAGCTTTCGCCGCAACCTGCTCTCCAAAGAGCGTTGCAGGTTTGAGGGCTTTGATAAGCTCGAACCAGACCGGCCAGAGGTGGCGGTCATCGTCGAAGGCCTTTTGCTGGCCGGAGTTCGAAAATGGCTGGCACGGGCAGGATCCCGTCCAGACGGGCCTGTCGTCCGGCCATCCCGCGGCGCGGAGCGCAAGGCTCCAGCCGCCAATCCCAGCGAAGAAATGGAGTTGGGTGTATTGTTTGAGGTCATTAGGAGAAAGGTCACGAATATCGCGGGTGTCGACGACGCCCGGCGCGATGTGCCCGCGCTTGATCAGATTGCGGAGCCATTGGGCGGCATAAGGGTCGATCTCATTGTAAAGCGCCTGCATCAGTATTCTGAGGCGAGAAGGATCGTCATGACCCGCCGCGTCACCTCCGGGTCTGCCGGATTGGGCGAGCCGTATTCCATGTTCTCGTCATAGGCGTCGACTTTGAACATCACGTGTTCGCCGTCGACATCGACCATGCCAAACTCATGTGTCTGGAAAGGATCGTTATCTTCGCTGAAATCGTCGAAGTCGCGCACGGCCACGAGAACTCTGGCCAATGTCTGACTGGCCAGCCCTGTCACGCCCGGCGTCATCAGCACCTGGCCACCTTCGAAAGTCTGGCGCAATGCATCGTTCAGATGGCGGATCGCCGTGGTTTGGTCGTCAAGCGTCGCGCCTTTGTCAGGATCTGTTGGTGTCTCATTCATGCTATGGGATAAATTCAGTCCCATCGTAAACGTCCCACGCAAGAGCGCCAGCTTTGTGCAAGGCTTGGCCAACAGCGGTTTGAGCGGGACCTGCTTTCGGGGCTGGATCAGACAAACCAAAGCGTGCCACGCCCAGGTCGATATCAACGGTTTGCCGCTGCGCGTTTGCCCGTTTTGACATCGCCCTTTCGGGGGCGCGGCGCGTTGGACGTGTCTTATCCTTTAACCTCAAAAGACATGACAAAATCCAACCAACCGGCTGCCGAGCAGCGCTTGCGCTGCTATCTCGCCAAACAGCCAGAGTTCAGTTTAGCCTGGGAAATCCTTCAGCATGGCGAATACAGCTGGGACCGCGGCGTTCTCGACTGGGCGCAGAGCATGGCTCAAGCCAGCAGTTTCTTCGATCTCTACGGCATGGCCGCGCAGGATGACTTTGATCCTGACGCTTTTGTTGCCGCGCCGGTGCAATTCGACGAATGTGTTTCACTGCTCCGTGCAAACCTCGCCGATGATAGTGCACCAAGCGCGTTGTCTGAAGACTTCATCTTTCGCCTCTACTTCTTTGGTATGAAGCGCCGTACGTTGGACACGCTGGACCATCTTGGCATTGATTACTGACGCCTGCGTCCAAGCAGCAGAGCTGGGCCGAAGGGCGCGCCCAGCTCAAGGCTGATCGCCAGAAACAGAGGCAACAGGATCTCACGGCCCTGGCCAAAGAGGCCAAGCCGTTCGAAGGTCAGGACCATGCGCGCCAACAGATCGGACGCACCGTTTGAGGCGTCGGTCATGAAGACGATCCGATCCAGCACTGCCTGTGCGTCTTGCTGTGCGGTGAGGAAATCCGCTTCGATCTCAGCCGCCAATGGCCCGCAGCCACCCCGCGTACATTCGACGCGCCAAGCATCGTTTAAACGTTCGGCTTCCGCTAAACGCCGTGTGTGCTCTGCCCGCAAGCTGCCAAGAGTTTCCGTTTGAAGGGTCGCATCTGCACTCATCTCCGCGCCGAGCAGAAACGAAGATGACAAGATCGCAGTTGACGACAAGATCGACACGGGGGCCAAAGCAAAGGCGACAAGAAATCCCAATACGGCCCGCCCAAACACCCGCTTGCCCCAGAGTTTGAAACCCGTTGCCACGAGAAAGGGCCGCATCAAGTCGAGCGCCATCAGCCCTACGACAAAGGCAAAACGAAACTGATCCGCCTCGCGCCCAAGCTCCCAGGCGAAACTGGCATTCAAAGTAATCAACGCGCCAATCAGTCCGAAGCAGGCCATGATCCGCAGAAACCCTTGTCCGACATCTGTCAGACGGTCCAACGGTGATATCGCTGGCAGAGGATTTGGTGTTGGGGAGACGCTGAGTGGCAAGGTTTTGCTCGGCATGCGCATATGTCCAAGCGCAGTAAGCGACCAAAGCTGCGCCTGAGGATCGAAGTCGATCAATCCGTGCTGCTTCAGGATCTGCATGATGCGCCGCACGAGGTCGCGGTCAGCGGCTGGCGCAAACCCCTGCGCGATTAGAGCGTCTGCAAACTCTGCCTTCGAAAATCCAGTCCCGGGCATCGCTTTCAGGCTACGCGTCAAACAGTCGTTCGACACAGTGTGCCCGTCAATTGTGATTGTCTTCCCGATGCTCATGAAAGCCTCCTTAAATCAGACCCTTGGCGCGCAGCCAGATCAGTTGTTTCGTTGAGAAATCAGCGAGATCGCTGGTCGTTTTGGGGATGAACACATCGCCGGCGCTGTTGCGCCCGACTGGTGCGTTCCAATCGAAGATCACAGGCGTCAGACCGACGTCCCGGATTTGTTCAGCGGCTTTGACAGCCCCTTGGCGACCCGCCTCATCGCGGTCGTAGGCGATGTGGATGGACGTGGCGCCGTGGGCGTCTGCCATCGCCTTAAGCTTCTGCGTCTGGTTGGCAGACAAGGATGCGCCGAAGCTGGCGACCACATTGCGCAAGCCCGCCTCAACCGCTTTGGCCACGTCGAATGGCCCTTCGGTCAGGACAAGGGCGCCCGTTTCTTTGATTTGCTCTGCCGCGTCCTCATGCAGCCAGATGAGTTCTTGGCCGTAGAGCTCAGCGGATTTGTGGAAGCCTTGGTAGAACAGATATTTGGGCTCAGTGTCGTCAATGGCTCGACCCAGATGGCTCAAGATCACGCGGGTCAATTGCCCTTCGCTTTTGGTCGTCACCCGCGCGTCTGCCACCTGGCAGACAAGGCGTCCGCGCAAGGTTGACCGCCCCTGCGGCAGAAACCCAATCCCCAAAAGACCACATGTCGCCTCTGATATCCCGCGTTCCGTGAGGTACGGGTGATAGTCGCACATGGTCAGCAGATCCTGACGGATCGGCGCGTTCTGCGGGGCGCCATCAGGCGCGATCGAGCCTTCGACATCGCGAGAGATTGTCGCTCTTTGCCGCGCGACGGGTTGAGGCATATCGGCTGAACACGTCGCCCAGCCCCGCTCCATCAGGATATGCGCAGCCTCGAAGCAGTTGCAGTTTTCCAGCTTTTGGATCAGCTCCAGCGGCCCGCCGCCTTCGCCAATCGAAAAATCGTACCAGATCGCGCCTGGCCGCATGTGAAAGCTGGCGGTCTTCTCGTCGTGAAACGGCGAAAACGCCCAAAGATCATCCGCCTTGCTCTTGCGCTTATCCTCACGCAGCCCAACACCCACGAACAACGCCTGCCAATCGACAGACGTTCGGATCTCGTCCAGATGTCGCGCTTCAAGGCGCGGGCGGTGTGCGGTCAGCTTGTTCATGGGTGTTTCGATGAGCGAATGAGGCTCATTGCACGAGGGACGGAGTTCCGTCCTCTCACCAACCAATGCTAGTCATATCGTTGTTCTGACACAGTAAAACCTCGCCTTGTGCAAAGCTTGCAGCAGTCAACAATCCTAAAAAATTGAACCGGGCACAGCCCGACATCCAGCGCATTCGGCACAGCCGATTTTTGTCCTCACAGCGGAAAGCGATGCCTATCCGGCAGAGCCAGAGCGGCGGGCGATATCGCCCGCGCAAGTTTGCATGTCTGCACAAACAACCCGGTCGCAGAGCGAACCGAGGCCGATTTGATGCGACATGCAACTTGCCAAGGGAGGGCCCTTGGAGCCCCGAAATTGAGCGGTGAGTGCAAATGCAGCTAACGTGAGGAAAAGTGTAAACCCGGCATTCGTTACAAGCGAAAACGGCCCCTCGAGCGACTTGCAGACCGGACATTCAATGTGCCTTCATGCGATTTCATGCTGCCAACTGGTCATGCGCGGAAGCATATGGCCGCAGCCATCTTTGCGTAAGTGTAGGCGGCCCCAAGAAGAAAACGGCGATGAGTTTCCCAAAGGCTTGCTAAAAACAGGATGCGCCGACATGTTACCTTAAACAGCAATGTATATTGTGACCAATATTTTAGGTGCCCATAGAATGAGTGATTTCTTTGATACGTGGCTCACCACATCCGAGGAAACGGATCAACGCAAGACTTTATGGCGTGCAACCGAAGCAGATAAACAACGGCAAAACGCTGTTTCTGAACTTGTTGGTAGGACGCGCTCCCACTACGTCAAAGACGAAGAAATTGCGACGTTCCTTGATACGCTGGGTTATGATGGGGCCGCAGAGATCATACGAACCAATTACCCTGAAGGTCCGACTTGTCGTTCGGGCGATCTGGGTGAAATTTTATGCGCCGAAGTTATTGAAGAATGGTGCGATTTTGAAGTTCCAATTCGCAAACTTCGCTACAAGGATCATCGCGATCAAGCGATGCGCGGAGAGGATGTCATCGGTGTCGGAGAATCTGAGGATGGGCAGCTTCGTTTGCTAAAGGCAGAGGCGAAGAGCGCGCAATCGCTTTCGGCTGATACGGTTCAATCAGCGCGGGCGGGGCTTGAGGCGAACCTCGGTCGACCAACACCTCACTCACTGATTTATCTTGCTCGCCGAT
>CAYWNJ010000022.1:0-11818 GCA_964459535.1 uncultured Rhodobacterales bacterium | reverse complement strand
GACTTAATGTGGGGCGGCAGTTTCGCGCTGGCAATGATTGGCGAAAGTCGCTTTTTAGAGCAGGATCACGCAAGTTCTTCAGCAGCTGCGATGCGCGACGCTGGTATACCTCCACTCAAGCTGGGTCCACGCGATGGTTTAGGACTTGTGAGCCATTCCTCTTTCTCAACCGCGATCGCTGCCCTGGCTTTGTCGCAAGCAAAGAACGCTTGGGGATGGCTACAAACATCGGCGGCTCTTTCGCTGGAGGCGTTCCGCTCCAACCTGACGCCGTTCCGCAAAGAAGTGCTCGCTTT
Source organism: uncultured Rhodobacterales bacterium (assembly GCA_964459535.1). Lineage (GTDB taxonomy): Bacteria > Pseudomonadota > Alphaproteobacteria > Rhodobacterales > Rhodobacteraceae > JBCBCP01. Next base: position 11,522 of record CAYWNJ010000022.1, on the reverse strand, counting down.
GCATAACCAGCCGGGCGCAGTTGAAGCGGCGCGGGACCTCTTGGAACGATTAGAAGGGTCGGCGCTGTTTGCCTCCGATAAGGCCAGACGCCTGCAAGACCCGCTGAGTTTTCGAAACATCGCGCAAGTCCATGGCAGCGCTCATGCCGCGCTTCAAACCTTGGAAGATTGCCTGCTACGAGAAATCAACGGAGCGCCGGATAGTCCTATGGTGATCACGCATGGGGAAGAGATCGTTTCGACAGGGAATTTCTTGAACCCATATTTAACGGTCACGCTTTGCGCTGCGTGTCATGCGCTCACACATATGGCCGCACTTTCGACCGCGCGTATTGCACGCCTCGTCGTTAATCGGTTCACCGATCTGCCAGACGGCCTGAATGACCCCAAAGCTGGCAACGCAGGGTTTGGGCCCGTTACCAAGTTGAGCGAAGCACTCTTTGCTGAAATTGCACATTTGTCGTCGCCACCGCCTATCTATCCGTCTCCGTCAGCGGACGGTGTCGAAGATGTCGTCAATTATTCAAGTTTGGCAGCTCAAGCGCTTGCAGAAATAAGCGAACGGCTTTCAACACTCAGCGCCATTGAATTAATCGTAGCAGCGCAAGCTGTTGAACAACGCAACCAGCTTACCGGGCTTGGAGACCTAATGCGCAATACGCTCGATTTGGTCCGGAAGCACTGCCCAACTCTTGGCGCAGATAGATCGTTCACCACTGAGATCGAGAGTCTTGCGGCTTTTACGCAAAGAACGCACAGTCTGCCGCGCAGCCCATAAAAGTTACGTCTGCGCGATTTTGAAGCTTGCCCAGACAAAATCTCGAGTGCCGGTGCTTCGGGTCTTGCGCTGGCGATGCAAGCAAAAAGCAGACGCCGCCTAGAGCGCCCGTCCTTAAACCCAAGGCATCCTGCCGTAATTCGGATCGCGCCGTTCCGAGGGGTGGCGCAACAGTTCCTGTTGCGCGGGAGCGAAGTTCGAGACAAGAGGCCTCTGGTTTAAGGTCGGGCGCTCTACGATCAGGGCCCTAGGGTGAGCCGTTCAGTTGCTTCTCTAGCGCTGCCTTTAGATACGGCATCCGTTTAGATATCCATTCGGCCTTTCGATTTCCGTGGATCGAGAGCCACATACGGTGCGCCCGCTTTTCTGCGTCCCCAGGCCACCAGGTAAGCTCCAGTATGCCACGGGCATTGGGACGCTTAAAATGCCAATGCATGCATCCGGGATACTTCTTAAGCGATGTTTTCATTTGAACCACAAGACCCTCAGCATTGCAGACGTCTTGCACAGCCGCAGCAACAGCACTGTCCTCTAGCGTTTTGGGGACGTCGATTTCATGTTCGGTCATACCGCCGCTCCTACAGCCAAGATGCACCAGAAATAGCCACCGCTGTCCGATCACAGCGCCTGAAAGTTGCGGCGATATGCGCTCGGAGATACATTCAGCGTCCTCAGGAAAGCCCGGCGCATGCGATCTTCATCTTTGAACCCACAAGCCGCCGCGATTTCCTTCAAGCTCTTCGGCGTGCTTTCCAGGAAATCCTGCGCGCTTTCAATGCGTATCGCTTCAACGGCCTTGGCCGGCGTTTTCCCCATTGTGTTCGTGTAGGTACGGGCAAAGTTTCGCGCGCTCATGCCAACCTGTCCCGCCAGTGTTTCGACGGTCAACGTTGAGGCGATATTGTCTGCGACCCAGGAATGCAGCCCTTCGAACCGCCCCGCTCGGTCAGCCACCTGACGTCCCAAGGCAGGGCTATATTGCGATTGACCGCCCGAGCGGACCATTTGCGCGACCATGGATCGGGCGACCTCCAAGGCGGACTGGCGGCCAAGGTCTTCTGAGACTATCGCAAGTGCCATGTCGATGCCCGCCGTGATCCCGGCTGATGTCCACGTGTTTCCATCCTTGATGAAAATGGGATCAAGCTCGACCTGCACCTGCGGGAACGCCTCGGCAAGCATTTTGCAATCATCCCAATGGGTCACGGCACGCCGCCTATTGAGTAGACCAGCGGCGCCCAGAATCAAAGCGCCTGAACATACCGAACAGATGCGCGCAGCAGTCTCAGCCAAATCTTGCACCGTCTCCACAAGTGCAGGATCACGCATACCTGGAATGGCCCCATCGCCACCAACGACCACCAATGTGTGGATGTCACGCTCTGACACCTCCGAAACGGACAAGGTTGGGATTGATACAACGGTGTTGGTCTTTGTCAGATCTCCGGCAACAGATACGACCAAGCATTCATAGCCGTTGTCCTTTGTCTTCGGATCCAGTGCATGGGAAAAGACCTGCAAAGGACCAACCAGATCCAACAATACGATGTCGGGATAGACCACAAACACGACCAGTCTTTTTCGTTGTTTCATGCTATGCAGTTTGGCAGTTTTTGATGTCATATTGTCATTTCTGCCAGATCACAGATGCGTAGTCTAGGCGCAGATGAGCTGGAGGTAACAACATGCTGATTTTGAAACCTAACTGCGAGTGTTGCGATAAAGACTTGCCACCGGCGTCGGCCGACGCGCGTATTTGTTCTTTTGAGTGCACCTTCTGCGCTGATTGCGCATCTGAGCGGTTCGCCAACACCTGTCCCAACTGTGGCGGTAACTTCGTGCCACGCCCTGTGCGACCAGCGGGAAAGCTTACCAACAACCCCGCGTCTTCGAAGCGTTTTATCAAAGCGCACGCGGCTTGCGCGCACCTTTTGGCGTGAAGAAAGAGGATCTCTAATGCAGGAACTGGACCACATCTTCAAATGGCGCCGGATCAATGCCCGCCTGACCACATCCGGGCAACCCAATGCCGATCAACTGGCTGATATTCGCAAGATCGGCGCTACGTATGTCATTAACCTGGGCCTTGGCCATGGCGAAGGGGCGCTGAAAGGCGAAGCAGATCATGTTGCAGCCCTAGGCATGACCTACATTCACATTCCCGTCGACTTTGAGAATCCAACCGACAAGAATTTTGAAGATTTCAAAGACGCGATGGCGCGTAGTCGGGACACGAAAGTGCACGTGCACTGCATCTACAACGCACGGGTCAGCGCCTTCATCTATCGTTATTCCAAGACCAACGCCGAGATAGACGAAGACGCGGCTTTGGCGAACATGGAGAGCATTTGGAGGCCAGGTGACGACTGGGCAGTCTTTATCGACAACCCCAACGCAAAAGGGACCCCAAATCAGTATGCAGGCGAGGATTACACGTGATCTATACTTGATAGGCCCAAGGTGGCAGAGTTCACGCTAGAGCGACGGAGTTCGGCACAAAGATGACCACGGCATCCATCAACGCGCCGCACAACATCCTGTTGGGTGTATTGCTGATCATCGCCACAGCGCTCGCGATCTCAGTCCAAGACGTGGTGTTCAAGCTCTTCAGCAGTCAGATGACACTCTGGCAGATATTTGCTCTGCGGGGCTGCATAGCTGTCCCTGTGCTTGCAGGTATTTTATGCTATTCGCATCGGCGCATCGGTGCTATTCGGTCGGCCTACGGGCCTTGGTCGCTATTGCGGGCGATCTTTATCACAAGCACGTTTTTGGCCTTTTATGCCGCACTCCCCTTTCTGAACCTTTCAACAGTTGGTGCGGCAAACTATACAGCTCCGATTTTTATCACACTGCTCTCGGCTTATGTCATTAAAGAGCCGGTCGGAGCGTTGGGATGGGTCTGTGTACTTATCGGATTTGCCGGCGTGCTGCTCCTTTTGCAGCCCGGCACCGAGGCTTTTTCCTTCTGGGCCTTGCTGCCGCTCTTGGGCGCTTGCTCTTATGCGGCGGCGCACCTGATTACGCGGGCAAAGTGTCAGGACGTTCCTGTCACCGCCCTGTCCCTGGCGCAAAATTCGGTGATGATGGCGGCTGGTTTGGTCATCAGCGTTGTTCTTGTCTTTGTCCAACCGACTTCGGATACAGCACTGGCATTTCCTTATATCTTTGGCACTTGGTCAACCATCGAGGCATCAGATTGGCTTGTGCTGGCGTTGCTCGCCGCCTTTGCCATCGCCCTTGGGATGATGTTGGCGGGGGCGTATAAAGCTGCGCCGCCGACCATTATTGGTACGTTTGAGTATAGCTATCTAGTCTTTGTGGCAGGCTGGGATATCTTGTTCTTTGGGATCAAACTCAACAGCGCAACGCTTGCCGGGATGGCGATGATCATTGTCGCCGGCGCTATGGTTTTGCAAAGCAAGGTGGCGACAAGATAAAAGACAGCTATGCGCAATGCGAGAGCATTCGACCTTAAACCTGAGGCATCCAAGCTGCCGTCGATTAGCTCAGGTTTAAGGTCAAACGCGTTAAATTTCTCTAATGGCGATATGCTCAAAGGTCTATTGGCTTGAACGCCTCGGTGTTAGCTTTTCAGCGTAGGTCATCAAGGCGCGCCAAGCGGGATCAGATCCGCGAGGCAGAGCGGCCCGCTCGCCTCTGGGCGGTAGCGCAGCCGGACAGCCGCCAGCAGCACCGCAGGATCAACCGGCTCGGAATAGCCGATCTTTGCTGCAGCAGCTTGAAACATCGCGGTATCAAGCGGATGCGAGATGGCAATCTTGCCGCGCGGTCTGGCAAGACCAGCCTCCTCTAACCGCGGCCACGCGAAAAAGGGGCCGGGGTCGGATTTGCGGCCCGGTGCCATGTCGGAATGGCCGATCACACCCGCCGGGGGAATCGACCACCGCTGTATGATGCCTCTTAGCAATGTCTCCAGCGTCTGCATGAGCGGCTCGGAAAAGGCGCTCTGCCCGTCATTGTCAAGCTCGATACCGATGGAGCGTGAATTGATATCTTGCCACCCGTGCCAACTGCCAGCGCCTGCATGCCAGGCGCGTTTGTCTTCCGCGACCAGTTGCCAGCATGTCCCATCCTTGCCGATTAGGTAATGCGCCGATACCTCAGCAGATGGATCGCTCAATCGCGCCTTGGCGGCCTGCGCATCCTGCATAGCGGTATAGTGCAGCACGATGAGATGCGGCTTTAGCCCATCGCGGCGTGTGCCAAAATTTGGGGAGGGCGCCCAAATTGGAGATAGCTTATCCACCGGCAGCCCGGCGCAGCGGCCCTGGATCCCAGCTGCACGCATAGCCGTCCCCATCCGGGTCAAGCCTTCTGCTGTCGCGGCGCGGTCCCCCGCGCGCCAGAAAGTCAGCCTGAGCATCGTCTGACGACGCGTAGCTGGCGCAGTTTCTTTGGGTCCGCGCCGGTGAGGAAAACCCAAAGCGGGTATAGACCTTTTGGCCCACCGGATGTTGGGTTTGAAGGGCGTACTCCACCAGGTTTGGCTCGGCGCCATCGGTGCGCGTCGGCAGGTCCGTTGGACGAACGAGTGTATATTGCGCCCGGTTTGTCGCCAGGCGCGCCGCATCGCTTTCGATGGTACGGCGGGAAGAGACGGCCTCAAAGTCCGTTTCATTCGACAAGCCGGGGTTTTCGATCAACGGCGGCGGCGCATTGGAGGGGCTAGCGTTAACAACCGCCTCACCCGAATTCGCCTGGGCCGCTGCGGCATCACTGCGCTCGGCGATCTGCGTCAGCTCTGGGTCACTTGACGACGCCTCTTGTGGGCCGGGTGGTGCCGATTGGGCCGTCGTAGACGCAAGTGGTGCCACCGTCACCGCTGCGGGAGCCGCCGTTTGCGCGCGCTCTGCGCGTCGCGCCCGCTCGGCGGCGAGCGAATTGTCAAAGCCAACACCGCGCCCCGGATTAACGGTTCCGTTCGAAAGGTTCGCTGCGCTGTTTGGGATGCTGGGTTGGCATCCCGATATGCAAACCATCGCCACAAAAAGGCAAGTTAAACGTGTTGGCTTCACTCTAGTACCCGGCTCGCAGCTGTTAGCGGCTTCTCCCTAAAATCGCCTACCATCATTTCCAAGACTTGGCCACATTTCCTTCTTAGAGATGCGCGGTTTCTCTTGAACATGGTCTCAGTTTTCTGCACGCACGCAAGGCGAATGGCTTCAGGAGGAACCAATGGCAGAGCTACCAGGGATCGTTGTGACCGGCGCGTCAGGTCGCATGGGGCAAATGTTGGTCAAAACGATTGCCGCGTCGGAAAGTGCCAAACTGGTTGGCGTACTCGAACGTGAAGGGCATGAATGGCTTGGCCAAGACATTGGAACCGCGATGGGCGGCAGCGCGCTTGGACTGACCGTCTCCGACGACGCGCTGGCTGCGATTGCAAACGCCCACGCGGTGATCGACTTTACGGCGCCCGAGGCGACCCTTGGTTTTTCCAAGCTTTGCGCGCAGGCGCGCGCCGCGCATATTATCGGCACAACGGGCATGAGCGACGCGCAAATTGCGCAGCTTGAGCCTGCATCGCGGCATTGCCCGATTGTACGCGCGGGCAATATGAGCCTTGGGGTCAATTTGCTGACCCAGCTTACGCGGCAAGTTGCACGCGCCTTGGACGCAGATTTTGACATCGAAGTGATCGAGTCGCACCACCATCATAAAGTCGACGCCCCGTCAGGGACGGCCTTGATGCTGGGCGAAGCAGCGGCAGAGGGACGCGGCGTTGATCTTGCGCAGGTTCGCGATGCCGGGCGCGACGGCATTACGGGCGCGCGCCGTCGCGGTGATATTGGGTTTTCCGCCATAAGAGGCGGCGATATCGTTGGCGAGCATGATGTGATGTTCGCTGGCGCGGGTGAGCGGATTATCCTGCGTCATGTCGCTACGGACCGAGGGATCTATGCACGCGGCGCTTTGAAGGCGGCGCTTTGGGCCCAAGACAAGGGTCCGGGTCAGTACAATATGATGCATGTTCTTGGCATGGAGTGAACCAATCATTAATGATGGCCGTATATCTCTTGATTCCGCTAAGGCAGGGAGTTTGGGTATGTTGCGTTTCGTGATTGTCACAGCGATTGGCATTATGGCGATGAGCACGGCTTTTGCCGATTTGGTAAAAGTTTCGAATCAGTCGGAGTTCATCCAACTGGTGCAGGGCAAGACTCTGTCTCGCCCATTGATCAAGTTAGAGGTCACATCGGACGGTTTGATCGAAGGACGGGCGGTGCGCTGGGATGTCACGGGACAATGGACCTGGCGCGAGGGGTATTTTTGCCGCGATCTAAACTGGGGCGGCGACGATCTTGGCTATAACTGCCAAGAGGTGCGCGCAAAGGATGGCCGGATTCGCTTTACCTCTGACCGCGGGACGGGCGATAGCGCTGAATTTCGGCTAAACTAGGCTGCGCCCATCAGGAATTAATCTCGGCACTCTAGAGATTTGCAATTGAGTTGGATGAGACCTATATGTCTCATCATGAACAAAACTGCCTCAAGATATGAGACGATTTTAGCCGCGGGCTTTGTCCTCTTTAGCCGCAATCCGGGCGCCTCGCTTTCGGATTTCGCGCAAGAGGCAGGGATTGGCCGAGCCACGCTTCATAGGTATTTTGCAAGCCGTGAAGCACTGATGGACGCATTATGCCACGCAGCCTTGTCCGAGATTGACGCTGCGATCGACTCTGCAACGCATGACGCCAAGAGCTATACCGAGGCCCTCTATCAGTCGATTGGGGCAATTCTGCCGCTTGCGCATCGCCATCTGTTTCTAAGCTATGTCACGGTTGATGATCCCGCGCGCGCAGCACAATTCGAAAAGTCGAATGCACAAATGCGCGAGGTTATCGACCTGGCAAAGGCCGAAGGGACCTTTGACGCGCATGTCCCAACAGCGTGGATCGCAACAAGCTATGATGCGCTTGTCCATGCGGGTTGGGAGCGCGTTCTGGCCCAAGATCTCACCCCGCGCCAAGCCACTGACCTCGTTTGGCGCACATTAACGAAAGGAATGGCCCCATGAGTCCCGAACTTATCACGGAACTGGCCGAGCAAATCGACATCGCGTTTCTCGCCATTGCCGCCGCGATTTTGTTGATTGAGCTTGCTGAAATGCTGTTCAAGGGCGAGCATCGTGGGCGCACGCTGCTGGAAATGCTGGCCAGCGCCTCCACCCAGATCCCCTATCTTCTGGTCGAGGCGCTTATCCTAACCAGCGCCTATGCCCTGTTTTACATACTCGCAGAGCTCTTCGCGCCGTGGCAGTTGCCCAATAGTTGGGGGATGCTGTTGCTCGTGGTGATCGCATGTGACTTTATCTACTATTGGGAGCACCGCATTGCGCATGAGGTGCGCCTGCTTTGGACGCAACATGCGGTGCATCACTCTTCGCGCGATTACAATATCATAACGGCGGTGCGTTTCGGCCCGCTCGAAGGGGTTTGGTCGGCAATCGTGCACTTACCGCTCGTATTTCTAGGGTTCGCGCCTGAGATGATCTTTTTCGGTATCATTGTGGTTCTGGCCTATCAGACATGGCTGCACACCGAACTGATCGGCAAGCTTGGTCCGCTCGAATGGGTGCTAAACACGCCATCGCATCATCGGGTTCATCATGGCGCAGATGAGAAATATCTGGATAAGAACTATGGCGGGATCACGATCATCTGGGATCGCCTCTTTGGCAGTTTCCAAGTGGAAGAAGAGCGCCCCCGCTACGGGTTAAAGCGCGACTTTGACAGCCGTAATCCGCTGATGGTGTGGATCTCGGAATGGCCTGATCTTATTCGCGACGTCGCAAATGCACGCAGCTGGGGAGAGGCCTGGCAGTACCTGATGCGCCCGCCCGGATGGCAACCCTCGCAAAGCGATTCTGGCGAGAAATAGTTGGCTCCGCCCGATACTGACGTATCGGGCGAGGCTGAGCCTGATTGCCTGTGACACGCTCTGCGTGCGACGTGCGTCCCTATTGCGTGCTACGCTTCGCGAACTCGGAGAGTAGCGCCATGGTGTCGACACCCCCATCATCGCGCGTCAGACGCTCGGGGACGACAAACTCTCCGCGTATTGCGGCAGCATTCAGAACCGCATCGATATATCCGTTCGATTGACGCTCGGCCAAGGCTTGGACGAGCAGCAGATGCAAGCGGTCCTCGGTTTCAGGCGCATGTCCAAACGCGCTTAACACCTCGCGGGTCAATTCAGGAAGATCCGCCTGAGCCTCCGTCGCGGACAAGCGAATAGGTTGGCGCAATTGACGACTGATCGCCTCGACTTCAACGCCTGAGGGCAGAACCACGGGGCTGAGCAGCGAGGTTGGTGCCCGCGTTACGGTCTGATCCAGGTTAGATCCCGCTGCGAGCGCGCCGCCTTGAACGCGTTCCGAATCGCTGGCCACTTGGGTTGACGAGCTTCCAAACGGGCTTAGGAACAGTCCAATCGCGATGATCAGCAATGTTGCCATGATCACCAATAGTTTCATATTGGACGATGCCTCGCCCAGCGGTGGCTGAATAATCGGGTCTGATGATGTCATCTCTGTCGTGCCGCTCATTCTTCCCCCAAGTCCCGCCGCTTATGCCGCAAGTTCGCAATCGTAACAACTTTAGGTTTTTTAAATGCGGGCCACGCGCGGTACAACGGGAAATGTGGCGATAGATTGTAAAAAATCGGGCAACGATGCGCGCGGCTCACACATTATGCATGCTCACGTAGAACCTGACCGGCGAGGTAGAGCGAGCCGCAGATCAATATGCGCGCCTGCGGGTCTTGCGCAACAATATGATCCAACGCGGCCTCCAGGCTCTCAGCCTCAAGCGCGGTCAGACCGGCGGCACCCGCCGCCTTTGCTGTCGCCTCGGCACTAAGCGTATTGGTCTCGCCCGGGATAGATATCGCAAGCAAGCCCGTCGCAATCTCCGCCAAGGGCTGCATATAGCCGCGCGCATCTTTTGTGTTGAGCATTCCGCAAATCAGGTAGGTCGCGCGCCTGGGCAGCGCTTTTAGCGCCGCGGCCAGCGCGGCCCCTGCGGCAGGGTTATGCCCGCCGTCGAGCCAAAACTCCGCCTCCGCCGCGCGCGCAACCAATGGGCCGCTCCGCAGACGCTGCATACGCGCGGGCCATTGCACATTGCGCATCGCCGCTTCGCAGGCGGCCTCGTCCTGGCCAAGTGCGCGCAAGGCAGCAAGCGCGGTGCCCGCATTCTGGATCTGATGAGCACCGGGCAGGCTTGGGCGTGGCAGGTCAAGAAGGCCCGTCTCGTCTTGAAAAACCAAACCGTCCCGCTCCGGGCCAACATGCCAGTGCTGACCATAGACCTGAAGAGGTGCCTTTAGTCGCGCCGCGCGGGTTTCGATCACGTCCAGCGCTTGCTCTTCCTGCGGCCCGACGATGCAGGGTCTGCCGTCTTTGATAATACCCGCTTTTTCACCTGCGATTGCGCTGAGCGTGTCGCCTAAGAACGCCTCGTGATCCATTGAAACGGGTGTAATGACGCTCAAAGCGGGCTGGGCAATCACATTGGTCGCATCAAGGCGCCCGCCCAGGCCAACCTCAAGCAGACAGAAATCCGCTGCGCTTCGGGCAAACGCGAGCAGGGCAGCGACGGTCGTGATCTCGAAATAGGTGATGTCCGCGCCGTCATTGGCGGCATAGCACTCATCGAGCACGGCGGTCAGCGCGTCCTCTTCGATCAGTGATCCGGCGAGGCGGATACGCTCGTGAAAGCGCACGAGATGGGGCGAGGTATAGGCGTGGACGCGATGCCCCGCCCCTTCGAGCCCCGCCCGGATCATCGCAAGGGTCGAGCCCTTTCCATTCGTTCCCGCGATATGAACAACGGGCGGCAGATGCTCTTGCGGATTGCCCAAGCGCTCAAGCAGGCGCCAAACACGGTCCAAGGTTAGGTCAATGAGCTTTGGATGCAGCGCCATCATGCGCTGCAAAATAACGTCGGAACCGGCGGTCATTTCTGAGGGTCGGCGGTCGGCTCGGGCGCTTCAAGCGCCTTTTCTGGAGGTGGGAGATCGCCCTTTACCTCTGGCGACAGGCCAAGCAGCATTCGGGTGATCGTTATCAGCTCATCCCGCAGCTTGGTACGCGGGGTCACCCGGTCCAGCATCCCATGATCAAGCAGATACTCAGCGCGTTGAAAGCCCTCGGGCAGTTTCTCGCGAATCGTTTGCTCGATTACCCGTGGGCCCGCAAAGCAAATCAGCGCATTCGGCTCGGCAATCTGAACATCGCCTAACATCGCATAAGAGGCAGTGACACCGCCCGTTGTTGGATGCGTGAGCACGACGATATAGGGCAGGCCCGCCTCTTTAAGCATCTGCACGGCAACGGTGGTGCGGGGCATCTGCATCAGGCTGAGGATCCCCTCTTGCATCCGCGCGCCGCCCGCTGCGGAGAACAGTATAAGCGGGCGCTTGAGTTTGACCGCCTCCTCGCACGCGGCAATGATCGCATTGCCGACATACATCCCCATCGAGCCGCCCATAAAGCTAAAGTCCTGCGCCACCGCGATGATCGGCGTGCGCCCAATCTCGCCCGCAGCGACCAACATCGCCTCGGTCTCGCCCGTGGCCTTTTGCGCCGCTTTCATACGGTCGGGATACCGTTTTTGATCGCGAAAATGCAGGGGATCGGCGTGCGGCTCTGGCACTTCAAGTTCGGCAAAGATACCGCCGTCAAAGAGGGCCCCGAACCTGTCGCGCGGCGTGATCG
>CAYWNJ010000021.1:0-12355 GCA_964459535.1 uncultured Rhodobacterales bacterium | reverse complement strand
CGGCGCGATCAGAATCGCTAGCGGATACCTCAGGTCTGAGGTCAAATGCGTTAGGGGTATTGACCCTGTTGCTAATGATCAACCACCCCAAGTTGTGCGGCATAGTCGCCATGGAATGAGAATGACCCGATATGGGTAACCGTCGAGTTCTTGTCGACCCAAATATCTCCCCCGCACCCCAAGATCCACCTACGGCAAAAGCTTTGATCCTCGCCATAAAAGCAATCTTCTTCATGCGTTAGGTGGTGGGAAAAGAAATCGGCAAACCGGGGCGCATCGGCGTAAACGGGCAGCTTGCCCATGCGCGGCAATGGCCGGGCCTGCCCATTCGCGACGATCTCTTCGACCACGCGGCGCTTGATCAGCATAAACCCGGTGCCGACGGATGCAGCGGTGTGAAAGCCGCCTTGCTCCTTGAGCGTAAAGCTTTCGCCTGTTCCGAGATCTTTCGTGACAATGTATTGCATATGCCGGGACAGCAGCTTTCGAACGGCCTCGCCATCGGCATAATCCTCTGGCTGTGCGGCCTGCACCGCGTCTTTCAGCACACGCGCGGTCACACGCCGGTCTGCATAGGTGGCGGCGGTAAAGTCCTGATCAAACTCAAGCAGCCGAAAAAACTGTTCGGCCGGGAATTCGAGATCACTATCGAGCAGTAAAGCATGAGTCAGGCGTTCCTGCGATAGAAAGTAGCTGACCAGGTAGTTACGCGAGACAACCAAATCGGAAAATTCATAGGTCTTTAGCGCGAAAGCGACCCCCCTTTGTCGAAGGCGCTGCGTGAGACCGATGAGGCTGAGCATAAAGCGGGTGTGGACCATCCCGCCTGATGGAATAAGGATCACAAGTCTGGTCATGCGCTGCCCTGCGTTTTTATCTCTGCACATCATCGCGGATGCGCGCATATAGGAATGAACGGCGCGCGGACATATGTCCATTCCAATAGAGTGCCGCGCCGCAAATAGAGCGCCATACGGCTACGGAAAGCGACATCTATGCAGGTCGCAAAATGACACGCGGCCAAGGGTCATTTCGAGGCACCCTTGCCTAGATTAGGGAGGAGACGAGATGAACCAGCATTACCGCGAGACACGCAAGATCGACCCCGCCCGCGGCGCAACGCTGGGTGACAACACGCCCAATGATGCGGATCGGATTGAGATTGGTCCGACGCGCCTTGCCTTCGACGAATGGGCGGCAGCCGGTCTTGAACTGCCAGACCTTCAAGAGATGCGCCGCTATCGCTGGGCGCGCTTGACCCAGCATATTGTTCAGCGCGGATATGGGGGCCTGCTGGTCTTTGATCCGCTGAACATCCGCTATGCGACCGACAGCACCAATATGCAGCTTTGGAACACGCATAACCCGTTTCGGGCCCTGCTCCTGTGTGCCGACGGCTATATGGTGCTTTGGGACTACAAGAACTCGCCCTTCCTCAGCACGTTCAATCCGCTTGTGCGTGAACAGCGCGCGGGGGCTGATTTTTTCTATTTTGATCGCGGCGACAAGATTGAGCCTGCGGCTGACAAGTTTTCAAAAGAAGTAGTGGATCTGATCCGCGAGCATGGCGGCGGCAACATGCGCCTGGCGGTGGACAAGGTCATGATGCACGGCCTGCGCGCGCTCGAGGCGCATGGCTTTGAAGTGATGGATGGCGAAGAGGTCACGGAAAAGTCGCGGGCCGTCAAAGGACCTGATGAGATCAAGGCGATGCGCTGCGCTTCACATGCTTGCGAGGCAGCGGTGCAGGCGATGGAGGACTTCGCACGGGCCAATGTCGGCGATGGTAAAACTTGCGAGGACGATGTCTGGGCCGTCTTACATGCCGAGAATATTCGCCGTGGTGGGGAATGGATTGAAACCCGTCTTCTTGCCTCAGGGCCACGCACCAACCCTTGGTTCCAGGAATGCGGGCCGCGCGTGACGCAGAAGAACGAGATCTTGGCCTTTGATACGGACCTCGTTGGCTCTTATGGCATATGTGTCGACATCTCGCGCACCTGGTGGATCGGAGATCAGGCGCCCCGCCCTGATATGATCGAAGCGATGCGGGTTGGGGTCGAGCATATTCAGACCAACATGGAAATGATCCAGCCCGGCCTGAACATCGAAGAATGGATTGCGAAATCGCACCGCCTCCCCGAAAAGTACCAAACCCGCAAATACGGCTGCCTCGCGCATGGCGTCGGTCTATGCGATGAATGGCCCCTTGTTGCCTATCCTGACAAGATGGTGCCCGGCGCGTTTGATTATGAGCTAGAGCCGGGCATGACACTCTGCGTCGAAGCGCTGATCGGTGAAGATGGTGGCGACTTTTCAATCAAGCTTGAAGATCAGGTTTTGGTCACCGAGGATGGCTTTGAAAATCTTACACGCTATCCTTGGGACCCGGCGCTGATGGGATAAGCGAAAGCCCGAGTTCAACCTTAAACTTGAGGGTCTCGCCCCCGAAGCTATCTTCCGCGCAACAGGCAGTGCCCAGTCGCGGCGTTCCGCCCCCACGGGGCGGCGCTATCAGAATGACTGTTAGGTGCTCAAGTTTAATGCCTGACGCCTTAGCGCATCCAAAGACCCTGTGATTTGATCCGATTGCGGATCGCTTGCTCGCGCCGGGGCAGGTTGTCTTGGTCAAACAAGGCGCGCACCTTGGCCCCGCGCCCTTGATATACCATACGCTTGATTGGCTCGGAGCCTTTAAGAACACGCTTAAGCTTATTAGGGGCCGTAATGGTTTCTAGCGTCGTGATCACATCCTGCGACTCGCGGGCATAGAGCAGGGGCAGGACGCGATAGTGGCAGCTCACCGCGCCGTCGATCAGCCCCCCCGGCAGGGCATCGCGTCGCCCGCCAAGCGCATGGATGACCAAAGGCAGCGCGATCTGATCCAGCCAGGGGTAGAGCTCCTGGCAAACCAGCTCTTCCGGCGGATCAGATTGGATCGCCAGGGTATACTCCAGGAACTTGGCGCCAAATTCATGCGGACAGCGATAATAGAAAAACCCTGCGTTGAAATAGAGATAGCGCGCCCAATATTCATCCGGCTCTGACAAATCGAGCGAGCTTTCATAGTCTAGCCCAAACTTATCATAGAGCGATTTCCAGGTTGCTCCGTAGCCGGGGCCATAAAGCTCAAGCCGCGGCCAGGTCCCCGTCCGCCGCAACGAGGCCGAAGGCACGTCGAAATCAAAGGGCACTTGTGCAAGCTCACCCGTGATCAGCGTGTCCGTATCGAAAAACACAAACGGTGTGCCTTGCGGAAGGGCGCTAAGCATTTCGATCTTATTGCCATAAGGGTAGCTGTGGCCGAAATGTTGGTTCTGGAACGGAACGATGGTTGCGCCCATCTCCTCAAGCTTTTCCCGAACCGGCTCTTGCAAGCGCGGATCGTTCGGCCAATGCGCGCTCGGCTGCGGCTCGGCGACCAACACCTTTCCGGTAAAACCTGGGCTATGGTGCCGCAAAGATGCTAGGAAAAGCAGCGCCTCATATCCCAGACGGCCATTTTGCCCTACGATGGCGATGTTGTAATCCGTTGACACGTGTACCAAACTCTTAGCTAAGGATCTCTGCGCAGCTTATCTGCAATCCATTGCAATCCGCTGAGCAGGGCAAAAACCCACATCACCCAAATCAAAAGCTCGAACGGGGCAAAGGGCGTGCCGCGCAGCCAGCGGCCAAGTAGACCGCCTTGTGGCGGCAGCTCTGACAGACCGAAAAGACCAGGGCGCGACCAAAGCTGTACGGGCCAAAACCGCGAGATATAGAGCAAGGCAATGCCCAACACCACCACCAGCAGCAAAAGTATGATCCGGCGTGCCATCAGTCCAACCTCGCGATGCTCTCGGGATCAATGGCAAAAACGGGTGTTGTCCCGTGCATCGCCAACTTTCCGGTGATCGAGACATATTCCCCTACTGCGTCATAGGCTGCGTCTGGCAACGCCTCGCCATCTGGGCCAGTGATCAACATAAAGCTCTCCCCGCCAACAGGTTGGGTCGAGACAAAAATTGGAGGGACCTCTCCGATCAGGCACAAATTCGCGCAGGCTTTATGCGCCAGGCCGCGGCCCGGACGCATGGCCCCGGCGAGGCATTTGCCATCGCAAATCTCGCCTGTCAGTCGCCACGTCCCCATAGGTTCGGGCACCGGGACGGCGGGGGCTTCGCCCTCAATGTTGCGCAACCCATTCCGCCCGCCACGCACCTGGAGCATGAAGAGATCGCCGCGCTCCAAGATCCAGCCCGAGGCTTGCGCAACGCCTCCCGCCAACGCATTCGCGCGGTCCTTGACACCGGCCTTACCCCCGGCGCT
Organism: uncultured Rhodobacterales bacterium; assembly: GCA_964459535.1. Classification (GTDB taxonomy): domain Bacteria; phylum Pseudomonadota; class Alphaproteobacteria; order Rhodobacterales; family Rhodobacteraceae; genus JBCBCP01. Next base: position 8,044 of record CAYWNJ010000021.1, on the reverse strand, counting down.
CATCACAAAGCTGATGCCACCCGGGATCCGGTCATTGCCCGACAGAACATGGAAAATCGGATAGGGCCCTGGCTCGATCACGCCTTGGACTGTTTGACGACCATAGTCGCCGCGCATCGCAGCCGTGCCGGGATCATCTTGCACAGCGCCCATCAAATAGCCTGTACCCGCTAGCCCGCCGATCAGGAAAATCGAAACGGCAATAAGGAGCCCGCGCAAAGGTCCGGGCACGGGCAAGTACCCGACGAAAAAGGGCTTGTCACTCATGCCATCGTTCCTTTCGGCAGGGGTAGCGGGTCGGTGGGCGTGCCAGGCGGGTTGGCGTCCGCATGGACCTCGATCATATCGCCTTGCGCGCGCAGCCGGTAGGTCGGCACTTTTTCGGTGAAGGGCGCGGGCGAACGGCCATTGCGCGGGTCATATTGGAACCCGTGCCAGGGGCAAGTCACCAGGCAATCAATGATCTTCCCTTCGCCCAATGGTCCGTTTTGGTGTGCGCACGCATTGGCAATTGCCGAGAGTTGCCCCTCAAGCAAAAAGACTGCCACGCGATCTCCGTTTGGTAAGGCAGCGATGCGCGCGCGCCCCTCTTCAAACGCACTGGCGGGCGCGACATGCACCCAGGGGCCAGCGCCAAGCGCATTGCGCCGCTCGGCCATGGCCGCGGCGAGGTGCAGCCCGCCCACAGCCGCCGCTGAGCCTATGACGATTGCGGTCAGAATATGGTTCTGTTGGTCTTGCAAAATGCCAAGGGTCAAATGCCCAACCACAGCGACATAGGCGGCATAGATCAAATAGTGCAGACGCTTCCACACCGGCGGGGTTAGAAATTTGAGCCAGAAATCATGGCTGGTCGCTGCCAGGATCATCAGGCAAAGCAACGCAAAAATGCCAAGTGCTTCAAAGGGAAAACCTGCAAGCTGACCATAGCTTGTATTCGCGGTGAACAAGCCATAAAGCCCGCCCTGCGCCGAAAACGCAAAATACCAGCGCATGATCAACCCCGCATGGGTCAGCGCGACAAAGCAGGTCATCACGCCAAAATGCCGCCGGTTATAGAGCAGCGGCAAAAAGCGCGGATCAAGCCGCGCCAGCGGGCCGATACATAAGATAACGCTGAGCATGATAAAGGCGCAGGCCCCAAAAGCGCGGGCGTTGTGGATTTGCGGATTAATCGGACGCTCATGGCTGAGCGCCTCTGGCGTAACGAATATGAAAATCCACAGAAAGGCGGCAACGCCCAGAAGCATAACCGCATTGTAGAGCCACTTGTTCGGGTTCCATTGAACGGGAACGTAGGTCACACTCATCCCTCTGCCTCCGCAAGCTCGACGGGGGCGATATGCTCGGGCCAGCTTTGCCGCGCGCTTAGCCCCAGTATGAGGATCAACGCCATTGCCGCGCACATCAGCACCACCGCCAGCGCATGGCTCTTGCGCACGGGTCGGTAGCGCGGGGCCCAGGGGTCAGATTGCGCGCGGATCTGCCACCAGCGCCGCAGGACGAGCGGCCACAAAAGTAAAATGCCTGGCACGAGGAGCAGACGAAAGAAATACGCCCCGTGGGCATCCTCATCGACTTGATCAATGCCCCAGAGCAGGAAAACGGTGGCAACCGCCGCACCAATCCACCCCCAAATTTGCAAAGCGCCTAAAATCAGGCTTGCCAGGTCCATTCGAGCCTCCGTTTCCTTACGCCAAAATCGGCGCGCTCTTCTTCCCTTACGTTTTCACGTAGCCTGCGACAACTTGCAATAATTTGAACGCGGTTGAGGCGTCGTGTTCCACCACGGCTAGGAACTCACCTTCGCCCAGGCGCAAACAGCGCAGCGGCTGGGTCGCGCGCATGTCCAAAGCCCGCGGCTCGCGCCGGATTAGGCCAAGCTCGCCAACCAGCGCACCCGGGCCAACGGTCGCAACGACGCGATCCTCACCGTCGTCGCTAGGCAGCACCAGATCGGCCTCGCCTTCGGTGATCAAATAGGCACCGTCATCGGGCGGATCGTTTTTGTGAAAAACATAGGCCCCTGGCGCGGCATCGTACCAGCGGGCGCCAAAGGCGAGCAGGCGAATTTGCTTGCGCGGCAGATCCGCGAAAAGACTGGTCGCCTCCAGCGCCGCGACCTTGCGCGCGAGATCCGCCGAAGCGCCACCATCTTCGGTTTCGGTCTGCGATAGCGTGCTACCAACAATACGGCCGCCCTGAATTTCGATCATTTGATCGAAAAGATGCGCGTCCTCAAAGTTAGGCTCGATAATGATCAGCGTTGTATCCGGCAACAGCGCGTGCATGTTGGTGTAAAGCGCCTCACGCGACTCCGCACCGTACGAGCCAAGCGCCTCTTCTAGGATCAAAATATCAGGCCGCTTGATCGCGGCGCGAATGACTGCCATCGGCTCAGCGATTAGCGTGGGCAGACCCTGCCCGCCGATGGCCACAGGAATATCCAGGACCAGTTCCAGCACCGGACGTAGCAGCCCCTCGCGGCGCATAAAATCCGCGATCAAGGCGCGCAGATCATCCCCCTTTGAGCCCGCACTATCCGCGATTTTGCCGTAAAGCGTGTTCTCAAGAACGGTCATCCCCTCGACAATTGCGCCATCCTCAATCGGGGCAAAAAGGTCCCCAAGGGTTTCGCGCAAGCGCGCCGCATGGGCGTGCCGCATCTCGACCACACGCGCCATAACGTCCTGAGGGAAGCCCGAGCCAATTTGCTCGGCTGTGATCAGAAACGGGACGGTTAGCAAAAGCGCGGCATCGGCTTCGCTTGGCTCGGTCCCGCCGCGCTGCGCGGCAAGAATATCAACTGCGCGCTCAAATATTTTGACGTCAAGGTTGAGTTTGCGGAAGAGCGGGTGATCGGTGCCATCAAGACCAAAGATCTGAAGCAAAAGGTCAATGACTTCGCGGGTCAGCGCTATAAGATCGGCGTCAAGACCGAGCTCTCTGAGCGCTTCCAGAAAATCGGTTTGTTCCGAGATTAGCTGCGGTGTAATCGGACGCCTCGCGGTCGCAAAGAGCAGGTTCTCAGCAACCGGGAGAGACGGGTTATACTTGGTCCATTGAAAGAGATGCGCATGGGGAAGTAGACCCGCATCCTTGATGCTCTGACGCAAGGCTTGACGCAACTCGACCAATTGTGCGCCAAGCTTTGGATGCTCGTCATCATCCAGCCGCAGATCAAGGGCGCGTTGAAAGAGAGGGCCGGAGGCGCCGATATTCTCGATCAACTCTTGTCCCCAGCCCATCAAACTAGGCCCGTCGCTCGCGCCCGCTTGCTCGAAATCAATCCAAGGCGCGCCCAGCATATCCGAGCTGTTACCCGCGCGCTGCGCCTCGACCGCAAAAGCCGGATCCGGCGCTTCACCTTGGGGCGTGGACATCAGGGGCATCGTGATATTCCCTGCGACATCCCCTTGAAACAACACGGGCCGAGAGGTCGCATGCCCGATGCGCGCGGCAATGATCCCTTGGTGCAGGGTATTAAGCGGCGTCTCACCAATGCGAAGCTGCCCTGAACTGGGCAAAACCTCGCGCGTCATCAGCGCGGCAAGGGCATGGCGGTCTTCTTCGGACGGGGCAGCGATTCCGACGAGTGTTCCTTGCGGGAATGTCATGGTCAGATCTTCGAGAACCGCATTCCCATCTGCATTCCGCACCGTTGCGCCCTCAAGGACAAAATCACCACTTAGAGGCGCGCTTTCGGGTCGTTTCGCGTCAAAGAGCGCTTCGTCAATCATACCGGCGGGCACAAAACGCTCGGTAATTGTTTCCCAACGCAGCTGCATATCTTGGCTTTGATTGTAATAGGCGAGCAGTTCTTTCCAGGGGCTGGCGATATCCTTGTAAGCGGCCAGGGCCGCGACCAGCGCGCCCAGGGATACATCACCCCGAATAACCAGATACCCCCCGAAGGCGTAGAACAAGAACGGCGTAAGCTGGGTTATGAAGTTGTTGATGAACTTCATAAAAAATTTCTTTTGGTAAATCTCAAACCGAATCTCGAAAAGGCGGCCCAAACGGTCCGTGATCATCGCAAGACGAAACGGCCAACCGCCCGATACGCGCAGCGTCACAGCTCCTTGCGCATTTTCGCCGATCTCACCAGCCAAGGCGCGCACCTGCAGCGCGCGTTGCTTGTTCAGCTTGTTAATTTGGCGCTGCAACTTAGGGATCAGCCACGCTTGCACCGGGATGAGCGCGCAGGCCGCCAGGCCAAACGCCCAGGATTGGAAGAACAAGAAGCCCAAGATGGTGAGCATCTGGCCCGCCTGCATCACCGGCTGCGCCACCGCATCGCCCATCAAACCGCCCATAGGCTCGCTCTCGGCGGTGATCATGCTGACCAGCTCTCCCTGGCTGGTCCGTTCGAAATAGGGCGCGGGAAAGCGCAGGATGCGTGCGATCAGGCGATAGCGGAAACGCCGCAACAGGCGCTCGGCCAGCACGCCCTTCATCGTGTTGACCCGCATTTTCACAAGGCCATGCACGATGACGGACAGCAAGAACGCCCCGCACAGCAGGAACAAAAAGGTGATCTGCTCGAACTGAAAGCCATAAAAGTCGACCACCGGCACCGGCGCGGCAATCGCATCATTGATGATACGCTTTGGCAGGTCCAAAGTCACATAAAGCAGCGGGATCAGCGTCAGCGCGATGACCAGTAAAACAAGCTGTTCACGCTTTGAATGCTTCCAAATAAAGGCGAAAATCGACCGTTCGATGGGACTGCTTCCTCTGTTGATGTCACGCACGCCGAAACGCCTCTAGACTAGACCCGAGATGTACAGTGCAGCAACCATTTTGGCAAAGATCTCGGAGAGAATTGCGAAACCCAAAAATTTTACCTATGGTCACGAAAAGGTTTATGGGGGGCTTTGACCAGTGACAGAAGGCTTGTGCATGGCGCTGGTATTAATGGCTTTGCTTCAGATCAAGCATATGTTTGCGGATTTTTATCTTCAAACGCCGATAATGCTGAAGAACCGCGGGCAATATTTGCATCTGGGGCGCGCGCTTCACGCCGGTGAACACTTGATCGGGTCGGCGATTGTGCTGGCCATTATAGGATGTGATTGGCGCGTGCTCATTCTCATCGTTCTGGCCGAATGGATCGCGCATTACCACATTGATTGGGGAAAGGGCCGCTGGTCTGATATGACAGGGCACGGTCCGGCGGATGCGGGTTTTTGGCGGGCGGTCGGGTTTGATCAGATGCTCCATCAACTGACCTATGTTGTGATGATATGGGCTTGGGCCGCGTACGGTTAAGTCTAAAGCGCTCCGGCATTGTTTTAGCGATTTATCAACTTCCGCGAGATAGAGCCTCTCCAAACATAATAGTATCTTGGAGCGCCTATGCGGTCTCTTGCGCTTGTCTGTCTGTTCGGTTTTCTCACCTGGTCCAGCCCCTCGGCGCTTTACGGGGCTGACTCGCATCAAGCGGATAGGCAAGATCATGGCGTGCGTATCAACATCGCCGGGCGGCAGCGCATGTTGGTTCAAAGAATGGCCAAAGCCGCATGCTTTGTTATGGCCGGGATCGAGCCTGAGCGGCATGCTGATATGGCCTGGATGGCCGAGCATGACTTTAGCGAGGCGCTCACCGCCCTGGTGGAGGGCGATCCAGATCGACACATCGCCCCCGCGCACGAGCCGGATATCGCCGCGCAGCTTGCCGTCGTTTCCGCGCATTACGAGACCTACGGCCCATCGATCCTGCAAGTGGTGCATGGTGACCGACATTCGATCATTTTGTCTCAGATCCTTGAGCTCAACATTCCGACGCTGGTAGAGATGAATGCAGCCGTTGGGCTGATGCAACAATCTGCCGGAGATACGGGCGCTGACCCCGCATTCTCCAAAACCGTCAACATCGCCGGGCGGCAACGCATGCTGTCGCAATTGATGAGCAAATCCTTTTGCTTCGTTGCCCTTGGCATTGATGCGGATCGGCAGCGGGTCCTGCTGGCCAAAGCAAAGGACGAGTTTCATACAGTGCTTGCCGCGTTAGAAACAGGCGATGTGGCCCAGAATATCTTGCCGCCGCCTACATTTAAAACAAAACAAAAGCTCGCCCGTGTGCGGGAGCTTTGGACGCAGATTTTGCCCGCCCTAGAGGCTGCAATCTCAGGTGGCGGTGTCACTGATCAGCACCTCGCACGCGTCGCGCAGCTGAATGACCCGTTGCTGAAAGAAATGAATGCCGGGGTTGTCAGCTATCTTGAGGCAAATTGACATCGGCATCAAAGCCCCTTGCACCTGCCGTTTGTGACCAATAGAAACGCGCGGATTCTAAAACCCTGCCTCTCGGCGGGACCTGACGCTATGGAGCAGACATGCAAGTCACCGAAACGCTGAACGAGGGTTTGAAACGCGCCTATGCCATTACGGTGACGGCGGCGGAGCTGAATACAAAGGTTGATGAGAAACTCGCCGAGGCGCAGCCCGATGTCGAGATGAAGGGCTTTCGCAAAGGCAAAGTGCCCATGGCGCTTTTGAAGCGGAAATTTGGTCAGCAACTTCTGGGCGAAGCGATGCAGGAAAGCATTGACGGCGCCATGTCCAAGCATTTCGAAGACAGCGGTGATCGCCCCGCGATGCAGCCCGAGGTCAAGATGACCAATGAGGACTGGAAAGAGGGCGATGACGTATTTGTCGAATTGTCCTATGAGGCGATCCCCGAAATTCCAGAGCTTGATACCTCTGCGATCAAACTTGAAAAGCTCGTGGTGAAAGCCGCAGAGCCCGAGGTTGACGAGGCGCTCAGCAACCTTGCAAAAAATGCACAAGATTTTGAAGCGCGCGATGCCGAGGCCGCCGCCGAGGATGGCGATCAGGTGGTTATGGACTTCGTCGGCAAAATTGACGGCGACGCCTTTGAAGGCGGCAGCGCAGAGGACTATCCGCTCGTGCTCGGGTCCAATAGCTTTATCCCTGGTTTTGAGGAACAGCTCGTTGGCACGAAGGCCGGTGAAGACAAGACGGTTGTTGTAAATTTCCCTGACGACTACCAAGCCGAGAATTTGGCAGGCAAGGAAGCTGAATTTGAATGCAAAGTCAAAGAGGTTAAAGCGCCGAAGGCCGCTGAAATTGACGATGAGTTGGCCAAGAAATTTGGCGCAGATGATCTCGCCGCGCTCAAGTCTCAGATCAGCGAGCAGCTTGAAAAAGAGTATTCCGGCGCCGCGCGCGCAGTCATGAAACGTGCGCTGCTTGATCAGTTGGACACAGTCGTTAGCTTTGAGCTGCCGCCCAGCTTGGTCTCTGCCGAAGCCAAGCAAATCGCGCAACAACTTTGGAGCGAGGAAAATCCCGACGCCGAGGACGCAGACCCAGCCAAGATTGAGCCGACGGAAGAGCATAACACTCTTGCCGAACGCCGGGTTCGACTGGGCCTATTACTGGCCGAGCTTGGGCAAAAAGCAGAAGTAACCGTATCGGATGCTGAGATGAGCCAGGCTGTGATGGCCGAGGCGCGCAAATTCCCGGGTCAAGAGCGCCAATTCTTTGAATTCGTGCAGCAAAACCAGCAGATGCAGCAGCAGCTTCGCGCGCCTCTGTTTGAGGATAAGGTGGTGGACCATCTCTTTGAGAAAGTCGAGATCACCGAACAGGAAGCAAGCAAAGACGATCTTCAAAAAGCCGTCGAGGCATTGGAAGAAGATTAACTTTGATCCGAACGGCGCGCGCGGTTCCTAAGCGATAGCCTGACAACTGAATTTTGATTGATCTTTAACCGCTCAGCTCAAGCCGCCAGCGGGGGCGGTCGGCGCGTCGCCATCCTGCGGATGGCTCGGGGCTGAGCGGATACATGATCAAAATCTGCTCGTCAGGATATAGCTTGTGAGCTGCATGTTCGTTTTGCTTCACCCGTGCTTTTGAGCGCGCCGCACCACTCTGAAAGAAGATAGGAAGTGTCGGATTCTGTTGCCAGGTTCCGACGGACCCCGCCTTACGCAGCTCGGCGTAAGGGCTTAGATTTCGGTGTTTCGGACTGCTTACGCAGCCAGAGCAACCGGAGCACGATTGTCGTTTGCAATTG
>CAYWNJ010000020.1:0-12911 GCA_964459535.1 uncultured Rhodobacterales bacterium | reverse complement strand
TGCTACGTTATCTAAGAGAAAACCCCCTCAACTAGGCATGACCCTTAATTTTTATTAACTCTATGCTTTGGTCGCCGCGACTTGCGACATGAACTCATCGATGAAAATTTGGCCATCTGCAAATGGCGAGACACAATCCACAACTTTTACTTCCGGTCCACAGCGCCAATCCTGTAGTCCCATGGTATGCCCACCTGCGTCAATCTTGTCAGAGATCTCTTCTGACACATAAGCCCAGACCAACGCGGCCAAAGGCTGCTTACCCTTCAGGAACACACGCACCTGTTTGAACATCAGGGGCGCTGAAACATACGTTTCGATGTAGGAAACTGGCTTGTCGCGGTGCTCCTTTGACATCGTCATCAACCAAGTCACTTGGCCTACAGTCCGCGTGAACTCTTCTGACGTGGGAACTTTGGGGACAATTTTGTCCGCTAAATCTTTTGCAGTCATTTATGCCTCGAATTCAGAGCGCAAAGGAGCACCTCGGAAAATATTATGTACTGAGAGGGGGATCGGTTAGTTAGGTGTGTGCTGAAGCGAACCATCAGGTTTGTCGGAGGTATACGAAATATGTGCCACATCCAGCGGCTCATTACGCGGCATGGCAGACAGTGCAGCACCTGTCAGAGGCTGTACCGGGCCGCGATCCAGCACCATTGGCGCGGGCAGGCGGGGGCCTTGGCTTTCCCATTCTGCGACTTTGTAGATTTCCTCAAGCGTCGTGCCGGAACACGCCAGCACGAAATCCTCAGGCTTTGGCAGCATGTCGCCAAATTCCCAATGGAACGGCATGGCTGGGCCATCGCCCACACGGATCAACTCGTCCTCACCAACAACACCTCCTCCGGCTTTTATCAAGTCAGCCACAGTGAAGGATTTGCGCGTTTTGCCCGTCCCAATAAGGAAGCGGGTGCCAAGGCGGATGCGGCCTTGATCCTTATACCCATCAAGCGTGCCGTCCGCCTTGCGTATACCCGTGACCGCTTGGACAAAGCCATCGAGCAGCCCGCCCACGGGCGCATAAGTCGCCGCGCGCAGCTTCACGCCGTCGCAGTCTTCGATCATGCCATCGTCGCGCAGCACGTCGATCAGGGTCTCGTATTTGTCGGCCAGCTTGCTGTCTGGGCGGTAGTAGACGTGGCCGGGGGTCACAGCCGTTCCATGGAAATCCAGCAGGATTTTTGAATCGTTCGTCATGGTGCGCGGGACATAGCCCGGAACCATGTTGCCGTTCTTGTCATGAGAGACAACCCAATCGCCAACCTCGATTTCCGAGATCGGCTTCTTCCAAATTTTGGCCCGCACCGCGTCTTGGTCGTATTGCTTGTACGGGTTGTTCGGATCAGGCGCGAAGGCGGGATCAAGCGGCCACATGTCGATGGGGACAGCGGGGCCAAAGCAGCTGTCGGGTGCAGTTGTGCTAAAGCCCTCGGGAAGAACTAAATTACCGCTCTCCATTCCTTGCTCGATTATTTCTTGTGAGATTCTAGCATCAGCTAAGCCCCACGCTAGCGGCGCAAGGTCTTCATTGAGACCAGGTGCAATCCCGGTGCCCATACCGTATGTTATGATTTTGTATTGACCGTCCTCTATAACGATTTGGCGAAACACAATTCCCGGGTCTAAAGCGTGAAATTGGCGTGTGATGTTGATTATCGTACTATCATCCGGAGAGTAATGAGAAACAAAACCTGGGCCAGCGAAATATGAGCCAAAAGGAGTTGGATATTCTGCAAATGCCTCTTGCACTTGCAGAAGTGAAACGTCATCTGTTGAATATCCTAAAGTGGTTTCAACTCTGTATTCATGATAACCATCACTTTGTGTTGTGATGTCACTTAAATCATCCCCCCAAAGACTGTTATCTAATCTTGGAGTCGGTATCGTTATTGGGCCATACGAAGTAACAAAAGTCGATGTGCCATTGCCATTATCTACCCATCCGCTCACTACGATTCTCCTTGGATGAATATCAAGTTTTGAATTGATACAATTGCTGCCACGACTAAAACAGAGCCTATTAGCGCAAGCGCATTGGTCAAAAATCCACATAATGTAAGGGAGCCATCAATATATGTTTTACAAAAATTGTTGGACGCTTGAAGATTATGCCCCTTAGGTACAATCCCCCAGGCAAATACAATTAGTGGAAGAAACATTAGTGATATAGCATAGGTCGATATTTTTAGGTATTTTGATGCACTAAATTTTTCTAGAAGTAGGAAGATTAGGAAAACAGGTATAATTGATGGTACTGATAAAATTAAAGATGAGGAAATAAAATCGGGAAGAGCCGAAAGCCATCTTGAAAAATCTTGGGAGTTTATCGAAGTCTCAATGAGGCGGCGGATCGCACCAGACAGGAAGATTAACATTGATATTGAGAAGAATATAACAATGAATTTTCCAAAGTAATTTTGGGGGCGTTCCATTACAGCTTCCACGCTATTCTTGAGCGGCTACATTTTGATATCTGAAACGGTAGCTTTTGTCACGTTGATTCTCCTGTTGCCGACGCGCCCGTCCCGACCTTTAGGCCGGATCAGGCGGGACGGGCGCGTGGGCTGCTCTTCCCCACTCACATGACGCAACCGCACTCGGTTGTGCCGGGAATGGTTACCATCCGAAACGAGAAACACTTTTCCATCCAGCGCCGACAATAGCTCATCAGCAGAGAAAAGATAAAATGCGCGTGCACCTGTTCCCATTGATGCCTCCTCAGAATAAAATAGATGTACAGATCATGATCCAACCCAATAAAATAACCGTCTTGACCACATAGATTTGGAAGCAGATCGTAGGTGTCTCGTTTTTGAGTGATATAGCGACCAAAGTATCCAAAATGGTACCACCCTCACAATGTGCATGTCATTTTTGAAATCCTAGGAAACCGAATATGAACAAAAGTAAAAATAATAATTATTGGCTTAGCTAAAAATAGAAGATACTTAGTCAAATTTTTCCTGCTTAGCTGAGTGTATCCTATTCATCCAGAACGGCACTTTAAATTCCCGCTGCCTATGAGGTAGAAGATACCATCCCCTAGCCGCGAAGGCAAGGCGCGAATAGTTAATTTATCTTGGTCATGTCCTGTAGTGGATTCAGGAACCCAAAATTCATGCCATCAGGAACCCTCGAGCATTCGCGCCTTTCGGAACCCAGTGGCTAGCTTATGCCCATTATATCAAAGCTCTAAATGTGATTTTGAGGCTGGCAACACTACTCCCTAGGTAGCACAATTAACACTACGCGCGGACGAGCCGCGTCATAAGCAAACGCGCCACTTGCTATAGATTTGGTTCGCTCAAGCGCACCAAAGATCGGGGGTGTTTCTCTCTGAACGTCACCTCCGTTGATGCCTCGGATCGCTACAGCTTTTCAGAGACATTTAGCGACTAAGGCCGTGCTCCAAATGCGTTATGTCCCTTCGGGCGAAGTCTACGCCCATCTGATCCTGCCACACTAAGGCGAAAGCGGCTCCGAGGATCTGGGAAAACAGCAACCACCGAGCCGTCATCCAAAAGGCTAAGAAAGCGTACCTATGGGCAAATGGACATCTTAGCCAGATATATACGTTATCATGATCCGCGTATCCGCAACAGAATTTATGAACAACATTGGCGCGTTCAACGATGCTGCAATGCGAGAGCCTGTCTTCATCACAAGCCGTGACCGTGACCGTCTCGTGCTTTTGTCAGCCGAGGAATACAGTCGCTTGGCTGGACATAGCTTGAGCGAAGATCGTCAAGCAATGATGCGTGAACGCGCGGTCTATAACAGCAACACTCTTACAGAGCTATCCTAGCGATAAATGAGCCAAAATGGCTTTCCATGGAAATGTCGAAGAGCTACGGGCTATCGTGGCCGAGAGACGGCGCTTTAGTAGGGGGGCTTGTGCAGCCCGATCTTCTCGAATCTGCACTTCGGGTCGATTCCGGTACGGGCCTGTGAAATGGGCCCGAGCTGCTTGGCCAATTCCAGCAGCCCCAGCTTCGGCTTGATGATCTTCTCTTGAATGCTTGTCATTGATCGGCACTCCTTGTCGCGCTGCAACAGAGCAGAGATGTCAGATCAAGTCGCGCGCTTTACAGTCTAAACGGAGCCATCCCGGCGCGCGCCAGTTCATCGGCACGTTCATTCTCTGGATGCCCGGCGTGCCCCTTAACCCACATCCATTCCACCTGATGCCGCGCGCAAGCGGCGTCCAGCCGTTGCCAAAGTTCCGTGTTAGCAACCGGCTTTTTCGCTGCGTTCTTCCAGCCGTTCCGTTTCCATCCATGTATCCAGGAGGTGATCCCGTTTTTGACATAGACGCTATCCGTGACAACCGTGATTTGGCTGGTCTGCTCTAACGCCTCAAGGGCATTAATCGCGGCGAGTAACTCCATCTGGTTATTTGTTGTGGCGGCGGCACCGCCATTTAGCGTGCGCTCTTTAAGCAGCTCGTCCGCGCGCCAAGCTTGCAAGAGCACTCCCCAGCCTCCTGGGCCAGGATTGCCGCTACAAGCCCCATCCGTATAGGCAAAAAGCTTAACCATCCGCGCGCAAGCAGATCCAATCCGCCTCGGTCCCATCCAGACCAATGTCGCGTCCGTAGCTGCGCTTTGTGACGTCAAAGCCTGCATCCTTTAGCAAGCCAACCAACTCGTCCTCGGTATAATAGGTATAGAGCCGACCAAGCGCATCGCGTTTTTCGCCCTCGCCCAATTTCATGCCAATATGGAAAACGCCTGTGGTTTTGAGAGCCGCGCGCAAATGCGCGAGATGGCGGGGCATAGCGGCGCGCGGCGCATGAAGGAGCGAAAAATTCGCCCAAATGCCGTCAAAACCGTCCGCCTCAAGCGGTCCGCTGAAATCCTGCTCTATGGCTGTCACACCAGGGTGTTGAGCGGCAAGAGCCACCATTTCCGGCACAGCGTCGGTTGCAAGAACGCGCAACCCAGCCTCAGCCATCGTCGCGGCTGCAAATCCAGGGCCGCAGCCAAAATCTAGGGCAGCCCCGCCCTTAGGAAGCTGCGCGATAAACTCTGATAAGTGCTTATTAGGGGTATCTTTGGTCAGAACCGCGTAGTCCTCCGCCTGGGCGGCGTAGACATCAAGCGTGGTTTGGTCGGTCATAAAATCTCGCCAGGTTTGGTATGCGTCTTTGAATGCGTTGCCTAGCACAAAGCCGCCGCTATTCCGAGAGGGGATCGTATTGATTTTTCATCGGGAAATACGGCGCCAGGCGACAAAAGCGATTTCAATTCAGGTCCCGCCATTTGTTCGAAATCGGATAGCGTCGATCAAGCCAGAATGCGCGCTGTGTCAGACGCGCTCCGGGGGCCGATTGAAAGCGCTTATATTCACTTTGGTAGATCAAACGCTCGACCCTCTGCGCCACAGAGCGTTCGAAGCCAGCCGCGATGCAATCCGCGATGGAGCCGTCTTGGTCCACCAAAATCTCAAGCAACGCATCAAGTTCGGGATAATCCGGCAAGCTGTCGCTGTCCTTTTGATCCGCACGCAGCTCCGCGCTCGGCGGCTTCGAAATTATACGATCCGGGATGACCGCGCCCTTGGGGCCAAGCATCCATGTACGGTGGTTTTCATTGCGCCAGCGGCAGGTCTCGAACACGCGGCACTTATAGAGATCTTTGATCGGGTTATAGCCTCCCGCCATGTCCCCGTAGATCGTGGCATAGCCAACGGCCACCTCAGATTTGTTGCCGGTAGTGAGCAGCATTTCCCCGAACTTATTGCTCAGCGCCATTAACAGCAGCCCGCGCAGGCGGGATTGCACGTTTTCTTCGGTCAAATCGGGGGTATGGCCCTCAAAAAATGGCGCAAGCGCCTGCGTCACCGCAGCGCGCGGGCCATCAATCGGCAGATAGTCGTACCGCGTGCCAAGCGCTTGGGCACAGGCTTCGGCATCCTCCAGGCTTTCGGGGCTCGTGTATTCAGACGGCAGCATGACGCATCGCACGTTCTCTGAACCCAGCGCATCGACTGCAATCGTCGCGACGAGCGCCGAGTCGATCCCTCCCGACAACCCCAAGAGCACCTTTCCAAAGCCGGTCTTTGTGCAATAATCGCGCAGCGCTTGCACCATCACACGATAGTCTTGCTCCCACGGGTCGGGAAGGGGCGCAATCTCGCCCGGAACAATGCGCCACCCGTCGGGCGCACGCTCAAGATCAACATGCGCGATCTGCGTATCGAATACTGGTAGACGCAGGGCGAGCGCACCGCCCGGATTGAGGGCAAAAGACCCACCATCAAAGACCTGATCATCCTGCCCGCCAACCATATTGAGATAGATCAGGGGCAAGCCAGTCTCCACCACGCGGGCGACCATATGGTTTAAACGGATATCGAACTTATCGCGGTAATAGGGAGAGCCATTTGGCACGAGCAAAAACTCCGCCCCCGTCTCTGCCAGGGTTTCAGACACATCTGAATGCCAAGCATCCTCGCAAATCGGGCTGCCAACGCGAATATTGCCGACGGCGTAAGGACCCCCCAACGGGCCGGCGTCAAAAATACGGACCTCATCAAAAACGGTTTCATTCGGTAGATCGTGTTTAAAGACTTTTGTAACGATCCGGCCCGCGCGGCAAATGAGATAGGCATTATAGAGCGCGCCCTCCTCCGCCCAGGGCCCTCCAATCGCCAAGGCAGGCCCCTCGGCGCACGCCTCAGCAAGCGCCGACACCTCTGCCATCGCGGCGCGATAGAAAGCAGGTTTGCACACAAGGTCCTGCGCATTATAGCCCGCGATAAACATCTCGGGCAGCGCCACAAGATCCGCGGCCGCATCGCGCCCCGCCTCCCAAGCCATGCGCGCCTTACGCGCATTCCCAGCAAGATCTCCAACAATGGGATTTAACTGCCCCAGGGTGATGCGAAACGTTTCGGCCATTGGTGGCTTCCTTCACTGTACAGTGCAGCTATAGGCTCTTGATACGGGAACGAAAAGGAGCTTCGTTTGCGCCATCTTGCTCGATCTCCACAAATGAATCCTGACCCTAAGGCTCGTCGCGCCGCACCAGACGAATGATCGTATCAATGTTGAACGTCAGACGGCGCTCTAGCGCATCAGGCGCCATCATATCCCGTTCAAAAACAATGGATCCCGTAAATCGGTTCGTCAGGTAGTAATATCCGATTGCAGCAATCGTAATATTCAATTGCACAGGATCCACGCCTGCACGAAACACACCCTCCTCAACACCGCGATCTAGCAGACGCTGGACCATCTCCACGAATGCACGGCTGACAAGCTTGACCTTCTCTGAGGTCTTTAGGTGGCGCGCGCGGTGCAAATTCTCAGAATTGACCAGCGTTATGAACTCGGGGTTCGCCAGGTAATATTCCCAGGTGAACCGCACCAAGGTTTCAAGCGCCTGCTCTGGCGGCAAGTGATCAAGCTCAAGCGCTTGCTCGGCCGCACGAATGTCCAGATAGGCCGCTTCAAGCACTTCCCGGAACAGCGCCTCTTTTGAGCCAAAATAGTGATAGATCATGCGCTTGTTGACATCTGCCTTAGCAGCGATCTCGTCAACGCGGGCCCCATCAAGCCCATGCTTGGCAAATTGCGTTTTCGCCGCTTCCATGATTCGCGCGCGCGTTGCCCCTGCGTCACGCACACGCGTTTTAGGCGAGGTGTCTTGTGAAACTCGCACCGCTTTCCCCCTTTCGGCCATCCAAGAGGCAAGTTTTCATTCAGCACTAAACTTGGTGCATATCCTATGAGAGCTAAACCAAATTGACAGCCAGATACATACACAAGTAACCCAATGGTGCAGTGTTGCTGTATGGACGGCTGACACTGCGGGCAGAGCTACTATTGGTAGGAATAATGCGCACCGGGTATGACTACATCATTGTTGGCGGTGGCTCGGCAGGGTGCGTGCTCGCCGCGCGGCTGAGCGAAGACCCTTCGGCTCAGGTGCTCTTGCTCGAGGCGGGCGGGAGGGACACCCATCCTTATATTCACATGCCGGTAGGTTTTGCCAAGATGACCTCCGGGCCCCTGACTTGGGGCTATAAAACCGCACCGCAGCGCCACGCCTATAACCGTGAAATTCCTTATGCCCAGGCACGTGTGATCGGCGGCGGCTCCTCTATCAATGCCGAAGTGTTCACCCGCGGCGCCCCGTCAGACTATGACCGATGGGCAAATGAAGAAGGGGCCAAGGGGTGGGCCTTTGCCGATATCCAGCGATATTTTCTACGCTCCGAGGGCAATACGGTCTTGTCCGGCGCTTGGCATGGCACTGACGGGCCGCTTACTGTCTCAAACACCCCTGATCCCCAGTCCGTTACACGCGCCTTTGTCCAATCCTGCCAAGAGCTGGGCATGCCCTACACCCCCGACTTTAACGGCAAAACCCAAGAGGGCGCGGGCGTCTACCAAACCACAACGCGAGATAAGCGCCGCTGCTCCGCCGCCGTTGCCTATCTTAGGCCTGCGATGAGCCGCGCTAATCTTACGGTTCGAACAGGGGTTCAGGTCAAGCGGCTGCTCTTTCAAGGCACCCGCGCGCACGCTGTCGAAATCTGGAGCCGCGCCAAGCACAGCGAAATCATAACAGCGGATCAAGAGATCCTGGTGACGTCCGGCGCGATTGGCACGCCAAAGCTGATGATGCTCTCCGGTGTTGGCCCTGCCGCACATCTCAGAGAGCATGGTATCGAAATTGTTAACGATCTTGCCGGGGTCGGGGAGAATTTAAACGACCATTTCGGCATTGATATTCTGGCCGAGCTTAAAGGCGATGAGGGCCTTGATAAGTACAAACGGTTTCATTGGATGGTGTGGGCGGGCTTGCAATACGCGCTGTTCAAATCTGGCCCTGTAACCTCGAATGTCGTTGAGGGCGGTGCCTTTTGGTATGCGGATCGGGAGAAACCGGCTCCTGATCTTCAGTTCCACTTTCTTGCAGGCGCGGGCGCTGAGGATGGTGTTCCGACTGTCGCCAAAGGTGCCTCTGGGATCACGCTCAACTCTTATACATTGCGTCCCAAAAGCCGCGGTACGGTACGCCTGCGCTCGTCCGATCCCAAGGACATGCCGATTGTGGACCCGAATTTCCTTGCAGAGCCGGATGATCTTCGGCTCTCAGCCGAGGGCGTGAAAATCAGCCAGGAGATCTTTCGCCAACCGTCGTTGCAGAAATACATCCGCCGCACAGTGTTGCCTGATGATCGCGTCAAGCGGCAGGCCGACTACGAGGATTACGCGCGCCGCTATGGCCGCACCTCTTATCACCCAACAGGAACCTGCAAAATGGGCACCGATGAGATGGCGGTGGTAGACCCTTTGCTGCGTGTGCATGGCCTAGACGGCTTGCGGATCTGCGACAGCTCGGTCATGCCCAGCCTCATTGGGTCGAACACAAACGCCCCGACCATCATGATCGCCGAGAAGGCCGCTGATCTGGTTCGGGGCAACCGCTAAAGCGTCCGATGTCAGAGCGTCGCTACGCTCAGAGCGTATTTTCTGTTAAATTGAATTCAAATTCGCTTCCTCTCGGCTTTGCCTCGAACGCGAATTTGAATGCATCATGTTTCTGATTGGACAAAACAAGCCCTAGTCAAAATCCGGAGCGAAGGGGACAATCTCCTTGTTCACGATCCGGTAATTTTCAGCCGACATTGCGTCGATGCGGGCCATATCAACATGGCTGAGGGTAAAGTCCATGATATCAAAGTTATCTTGGATATTGGCGGGGTTTGTAGACATCACGTTGACCATGACACCTTTTTGCAAGATCCAACGTAGAACAACCTGCCCAGCCGTCTTGCCATAGCCCGCGCCAATTTCTGCAAAGATCGGACGTTTGAACACCTCGCCCCGCGCGACCGAGCAATAGGCCGAAAGGGGAATACCCATCTCATTGGCACCAGCCAGCAAGGCGTCTTGATTGAGCAGAGGATGAAACTCGACCTGGTTTGTGACCAGCGGCACATCGACGATCTTAACCGCCTGGCGCAGCATCGCGACAGTGTAGTTTGACACGCCAACATTGCGCGCGAGCCCGCGCTCCTGCGCCTGTTGCAAGAGCCTGAGTGACGGCGCAATGTCCCCATCACCCGGCGGCCAATGCAGCAGCAACACATCGACATAATCGGTGCGCAAGTCTCTTAAGCTTTGCTCGACCGAGGGAAGAAAGGCCGCCTCGGAAAAGCAAGCCAAATTGACCTTGGTGGTGATACATAGCTCTTCTCGCGCCAGTCCCGTCGCGGCAAGCGCCTCGCCAGTTGTCGCTTCGTTTTCGTACATCTGCGCGGTATCAAAGGCGCGATACCCAACCTTCGCTGCGCATTCGATCGCCGCCAGCAGCGCCTCGCCCTTTAAAGGAAAAGTGCCAAAGGCGCGTTGATTAGCCTTCTGATAATAGATGTTCATATCGACCTCCCTTTGCCCGTGCATAGGTAACCCTTTGGTTACTTAGCGCAAGCGAAATCGCCACAAAACAGGTCGAAAACAGTCGCCGTGCGTCCTTGATCCCAAGGCGCGTTCGCGCAATAATGCAATTAACCATTTAGTTACTTAAGGGGCTGTCTAATGACCAAACAGGTCAGCAGCGCGGATGCGGTGGCGCGCATCCCAGATGGCGCGGTCATCGCTGTCAACTCTTCCAGCGGGCTCTGCTGCCCTGATGCCGTGCTTGAGGCACTTGGGGCGCGGTTTGACGCAACCGGCCATCCAAAGGGCCTGACCACCATCCACCCCATCGCGGCAGGCGACTTTTTTGGCACAAAAGGCGTGGATCACATTGCCAAGCCCGGCATGCTTAGACGGATTATCGGCGGCTCTTACCCATCTGGCCCGACAACGGCAGAACCGCCACTGATCTGGCAGATGATCACGGCCGAGCAGGTTGCGGCCTATAACGTCCCGTCCGGGGTCATTTTTGACATGTTGCGCGAGGCGGGGGCCAAACGCCCTGGTGTGCTTACCAAAGTCGGGCTGGAGACCTTTGTCGATCCCAAACATGACGGGTGCGCGATGAACGATACCGCGCGCCAGACCCCGATTGTGCGTCATGAGACCTTTGACGGAGAAGACTGGCTCTACTTTCCCGCCATCACCCCGGATGTCGCCATCATCCGCGCAACCACCTCAGATCAGCGCGGGAATCTCAGCTTTGAACAGGAGGGCGCCTATCTCGGCGCGCTAGAGATGGCGCTGGCGGTCCGCAACAATGGCGGCGTGGTGATCGCGCAAGTGCGCCGGGTATGCCAAAACGGCGCGATCCGGGCGCATGATGTGCATGTTCCGGGGATACTCGTGGATGCGGTGGTTGAAGCGCCTGAGATGTTGCAGACCACGGCCACGCCCTATGACCCCGCGATCTCGGGCGAGCTGATACGCCCGCTTGAAAGCTTTAGCGTCCCGGAATTCGGGCCCTCTAAGGTGATTGCACGCCGGGTGGCCCAGGAAATGCAGAAGGGTTGGGCGGTCAATATTGGCTTTGGCATTTCGGCCAATGTCCCGCGCATCTTGCTTGAAGAGGGCTGTCATGGCGATGTCACTTGGGTGATCGAGCAGGGGGCTGTTGGGGGTATACCGCTGCTTGATTTCAAGTTCGGCTGCGCTTCAAATGCCGAGGCTTTTGTCGCCTCGCCGCACCAATTCGCCTATTTCCAGGCGGGCGGCTTTGATGCCTCGCTTTTGTCTTTTCTTGAGATTGGTGCGGATGGGTCTGTCAACGTCTCGCGACTACGGGCAACGCCGCACAGAACCGCGGGCGCGGGCGGCTTTGTCGACATCACGACGCGGGCGCGTAAGATTGTCTTTTCTGGGAACTTCAATGCTGGGGCAAAGCTGGATATCGCCGAAGGCCAGCTTGTGATCCAGCAAGAGGGTAGGATCGCCAAAGTCGTACCCGAGGTGGATCAAATCTCTTTCTCTGGCCCGCGCGCGATGGCGCAAGGCCAAGAGGTCACCTATGTCACCGAGCGCTGCGTGATGCAGCTGACTCCACAAGGTTTGATTGTGACCGAAATCGCGCCTGGCATTGATGTAGAGCGCGATGTCGTTCAACAAGCAACGGGTAAGATCCACGTTTCTGATACGTTGAAAACGATGGATGCCCGGCTTTTCCAAAACACGCCTATGGAACTTGTGCTCACGCAACCGCAGCGCTCGGACGCTCAAGGTTAAGGATATGGCCCATATAACGCTTGAAATTTCAGACGCCATTGCCCGGCTGCAGATCAACCGCCCTGAAAAGTTGAACGCCTTGAACATGGAGATGGTGCGCAGTTTGCTGGAACGCTGCCAGGAAATCGAGCGCAGCGACGCGCGAGTTGTGATCCTCTCGGGCGCGGGCAAAGCGTTCTGTGCAGGCGGCGATATCGAGGCATGGAGCGGCCAGAGCGCGCCAGCCTTCGCCCGCCATTGGGTACGCGATGGCCATACCGCCTTTGACGCGCTAGCGCGGCTGCTTCAGCCGGTTATTGCTGTGCTCGACGGGCACGCTTTGGGCGGCGGGTTAGAGCTTGCCGCATGTGCCGATCTTCGTATCGCAGAGGCGCATATCAAAATCGGCCAACCTGAGAGCGGCCTGGGGATTATCCCCGGCTGGTCGGGCACGCAACGTGCAGTGCGACGCTTCGGTGCTCAGGCCGTGCGCCGGATGGCGGTCATGGGCGAGGTCTTTACCGCGCAAGAGGCCGTGTCGCTTGGCATTGTCGATAGGATTGTTCCGGAAGGCGCGGCGCACGCAGCTGCGGAAGACGCAGCGCAGGTTATTCTTGCGCGCAGCCCCAACGCGACAACACTGGCCAAAATGATGGTGAATGCCGCGGAGGGGGAGGAACAAGAGCGTGCCATTGAGAGCCTTGCTGGACATATCGCCGCTGCGTCGCCCGATCTGGTCGAGGGCCTCGCGGCCTTCCGCAAAAAACGTGCGCCA
>CAYWNJ010000019.1:0-12984 GCA_964459535.1 uncultured Rhodobacterales bacterium | reverse complement strand
GACAAATCATCTTGGACCCTGGTGCGTTTTATATTCTGGCGAGCCGCGAAGCTGTTCACATCCCGCCGAATTTCGCCGCCGAAATGGCCCCCTATCTTGCCATGGTGGGAGAGTTTCGCGTGCATTATGCAGGGTTTTTTGACCCAGGCTTTGGCCATGCGGCGGCGGGCGGCTCGGGCGCGCGTGGAGTTCTGGAGATGCGCTGCCACGAGGCTCCGTTTGTTCTGGAACATGGGCAGATTGTCGGGCGCTTGATTTACGAACGCATGTCAGAAGCCCCGCAAACCCTTTACGGCGCGGGGCTCTCTTCAAATTATCAAGGCCAAGGGTTGAAGCTTTCGAAGCATTTTGCGGTAACGTAGCAAATCCAACCCCTCCCTGAAGGGCGCCATCACCGCCTAAATAAATCTAGCGCTGGCCGGAACCGGGATCCTGCTCAGGCGTTGTTTTCTTTCTGGGCCCCGAAGACATTTTGTTGATGCCAGCGTCAATACCTCTGGAAATCGCTTTGCGCATAACCAGACGTAGAACCATGTTGATGATTTGATTTAGGTTCATCTGTGTTCTCCCACCGAATTTCCACCTCGACAATGTAGCGCCCAAAAGCGGCAATTTTAAGGTCACTCTTGGAAAAGCTCACTTTGATCCACATCTTCATCATCCGGTTCGGAATTGTCCACCGGCGATGGGCGCGCCTCAAGCAATCCAGCGGCCCGCAGCTCAGCCAGCCCAGGCAGGTCGCGCGCCGAGGAGAGCCCGAAATGATCCAGAAAAGCTTGTGTAGTGACGAATGTCACTGGTCGGCCCGGCGACATCTTGCGCCGTCCCAAACGGATCCACTCAAGCTCAAGCAATTGATCAATCGTGCCGCGACTGACCGACACGCCCCTGATCTCTTCTATTTCGGACCGGGTCACCGGTTGATGATAGGCGATAATCGCCAGCGTCTCGATCGCCGCGCGCGAGAGCTTGCGCGTTTCAACCATTTCCCGGCGCATCAAAAAGCCCAAATCCCCCGCCGTGCGAAAGGCATAGGCATCACCAATGCGGCGCAGCTCGACCCCGCGGCCGGTATAGCGCCGCTGAAGATGCACCAAAGCCTCTGCCGGGTCTGCGCCATGGGGCAGGCGGGCGACCAACTCGGCCACTGAAACCGGGGCCGCGCTGGCAAAAAGGATCGCTTCGACCATGCGCTCTTGCTCTGCCATGGGGGGCGCCTCAAAGAGGCTCTGATCGGGGGGGCTGCTCTCGTCCATGACGCCTTTAGGTTTTGTTGCGAATTTCGATGGGGGCAAAGCTCTCGCCTTGGCGCATTTCAACCTTGCCCTCGCGCACAAGCTCTAGCGCAGCAACCAGGGTTGAGGCGGTTGCCGAGCGCTTGCGCACGGGGGCCGTGCGCCATGCTTCGGGCAAGTAGCTGAGCAAATCGCTCCAATCCGCGCCGAAATCGGTCAAGCTGCGTAAATGGCTCAGCGCCTCTTCGACGGGAAAGACATCCTCGCGATCCATCACATAGGGACGAAATTCATCCTTGGTTCGGATCCGGGCGTATCCTTGCAACAGCTCCAGCAGCGTCGCGGAATAACGCACTTGGCGCAGCTGTGTGACCTGCTCGGTTTGGCCGCGCACAAACACATCGCGCCCCAGACGATCACGAGCCATCAGTTTTGCAGCAGCCTCGCGCATGGCCTGCAAGCGTTCGAGTTGAAAGGCCAGATGCGCGGCCAGATCTTCGCCCGAGGGGCCCTCTTCTTCGGGATCAGGCGGCAGCAACAGACGGGATTTGAGGAAAGCCAGCCAGGCCGCCATCACCAAATAATCCGCTGCGAGTTCCAGCCGCAGCGCCCGCGCGCGTTCAACGAAAGCGAGGTATTGACGGGCGAGGTCCAGAATGGAGATTTTGCGCAGATCAACCTTTTGCGTGCGGCTGAGGGTTAACAGCAGGTCGAGCGGCCCCTCAAACCCGTCCACATCCACAACCAAAGCCTCGGCGGCGAGGCGGTCTGAAACGCTAAGCTGCGCATCTGCAAAGTCGGTTGGTTCAACCATGTCCCGATCCACCCATGAGCGCCGCAAGTTCGGCCTCAAGGGCGGGAATGTCAATATCATCAGGCAGGCGGCGTTGCAAAAGGGCGGCATCCGCCCGCCGTTGCGCCTCGGCAGTCATCGTGTCGGCTGCTTCCGCAACCGCAATCCGTTCGGCCAGCGTGCCATTGCAGTGCAGCACCACATCGCACCCCGCGCTGAGGGCGCGCCGCGTGCGTTCCGGCAGCGTGCCGCTGAGCGCTTTCATCGAAATATCATCGGTCATCAGCAGCCCGTCAAAGCCGATATCCTCTCGGATCTGCCGAATGACCACCGAGGAGAGCGTTGCAGGCGCGCTGTCCAAGGCTTCAAAGACAATATGGGCCGTCATCGCCATCGGTAGGTCCGCCAAGGCGTTAAAGGGCAGGAAATCCCGCGCAGTTAGCGCATTTTGCCCCGCTGCGACCCGCGGAAGGTCAAAATGGCTGTCAAGCGTTGCCCGCCCGTGGCCGGGGATATGCTTCACAACGGGCAGGACCCCGCCCGCAAGCATCGCCTGCGCGACTGTGGCGCCCAGCCGGGCAACCTCTTGCGGCTCCGTTCCCAAGCAGCGATTGCGCAGGAAAGGGTGTGTCACGTCCTCGGCCACATCCACCATGGGAGCGCAATTACTATCAATGCCAAGCGCGCGCAGCTCAGCCGCGATCAGACGATAGCGCAGATAGAGCGCGCGTGCAGCCTGCCCCCCTGCCCGCGCGACAAAATCAAGTGGCGGGGACCAGGCGCGCCAGTGAGGTTCGCGTAGCCGTTGAACGCGCCCGCCTTCCTGATCAATGGTGATGGGGCAGTTTCGACCCACCGCATTGCGCAGATCCGCGCAGAGCGCGCGCACCTGGTCAGGATGGTCGATATTGCGGGCGAATAGGATAAACCCAAAAGGGTTTGCCGCGCGGAAAAACGCCGCTTCATCGGCGCTTAGGCGCAGCCCCTCTGCATCCAAGATTGTCGCACCAAAGGTGGGATACTCGGGCCGCGCCGGGGCGTTCATCGCATAACGACCGGAATGCAATCCTGCCGCTCGGCCAGCAGCGCCGCACAAAAGCGGCGCGCATCGGCCTGGTCCTTAAACCCATGCGCGCGCAACCGGTAGAAGGTGCGCCCGCCAGATTCGGCTTGCTGCACAACGCGAACCTTACCCGCGAGATACCCGCCAAAGCGTGCCTCAAGCCGTTGCCACTCTTTGCGCGCCGTCGTCGGGCTGTCAAACGCCCCCAACTGCGCGAGCCGCGCGCCGACCGGCACCCGCGTTGGGGCAAGCTCATCAACCTGCGCTGTCCGAGAGACGGCAGGCGCCGCCGGTGCCGGGCGCGCGAGCTGCACTGGGCGTACGCGCGGGCGCAGAGAGGTTGGACCGTCAACACGCGCGATCAGGACCGGCTCGGTTGCCGCCGCACTGGTCAAAGACACGCGCACAGGCGCTGCGATAATGCTAGGGGCAGGATCGACTTGGATGTTGACCAGCGGGCTCTCCCCCTCGGTCAAGGCCGCAACCAAGTTTGCGACATCAGGATCCGTGCGCAAGCTGGCCTGGTGAAGGGGCTGTTGCGTATCCGCCACAGACGGGGCGGTATCCGTAAGCTCAGCGACGGTGACATCCGCCAGATCAAGGGGTCTCGGCGCGAGAATAAGCCGATCTGCAGGCGCCGCCGCCGTGCCATGCGCGGCAATCGTATTCACCGACAGCCCCGTATTCTGAGCCAGTTGTCCGCCTGGATCCTCGGGGCGCACGCGCATCTCGCCACTCGCCGCGCGCACCACTGGAACGCCGCTGACATCGCGCTCGACCAGCTGGTATCCCCAAAGGGCAATGCCGCCAAGCAAGGCAATTGAGATGAACGCGCCAAGCAAATACGCAAGTGATTTTAAAGGGTTAAGGATAGATGACTTTGGCGTCACATCATACGATTGCGCATCTGACGCATAGTCGTCTTGGTCCCACTGATGGGTGTAGTGTATATTTGCCATCTCTGCCTCTCTGCCCGTATGGGACGATGCCATACGAATCTTTTTTGATCGTGCTTCCGACCAGCTGCACCTTGTTCAGTGCAGTTCTTCGACCGGATCGACGCCTAAGATACCAAGACCCGTTGCAATTACAATCGCTGTTATCTTGCACAGTGCAATTTTTGCCTGCCGTGTCTCAGGCTGCGCGTCTTGCAATGGACGTAGGTCCGCCTGACCCGCCGCGCTTTCCCATAGCCGGTGAAATGCTGTGGCCAGCTCAATCAGATAGAGCGCGATACGGTGCGGCTCGCGCGCCAAAGCGGCGGAAGCCACCACCTGTGGCCATACAGCGAGCTTTGCCAGAATCGCGCGCTCAATAGGGTTGGTTAACCTAGAGAGGTCCGCTTCATCTTCAACCCCCGCCGCGCGCAAGACCGAGGTTGCGCGAACATGCGCATATTGCACACAGAAAACCGGGTTGTCGTAGCTCTGATCCCGCAGCTGATCCACGTCCAGCTCCAGCGGCGTTTCACTCTTGCGTGTAAGCATTGAGAAACGAATGATGTCCGCCCCCACCTCCTGGGTGAAGGTCTGCAGGCTTGCAAAGGTGCCAACCTGCCCTTCGTGCGCGTAGGGCTTGCCGCCCTGATAGAGCTTGGCAAGATGGATCAGTTTGATCTCAAGCGGAACCGCGCCACCCGACAGGGCCGAAACAGCCGCCTTCATCCGTTTGACATAGCCCCGATGATCCACGCCAAAGACGTCGATCAGCATATCAAAACCGCGCTCTAACTTGTCATAGTGATAGGCGATGTCGGGCGCGAAATAGGTCCAGCTGCCATCGGATTTTTTAACGGGCCGATCCACCTCATCGCCATGAAGGGTAGATCTAAAGTAGGTTTGCGGAGGCTGCGTCCATTCCTTGGGCGCTTTCTCTTGCGGTGCCTCCTCGTAGAGAAGCCCCTTGGCCCGCAACGCCCCAAGCGCCGCCTCAATCCGGCCCTCACGCGCGAGTGCCTTTTCGGAATAAAACCCATCCATTTGAATGCCGAGCGCCGCCAAATCCTGACGAATCAAATCCATTATCGCCTGGATGGCAAAATCCCGGATCTCTGCCAGCCAAACAGCTTCGCTTTGATCCAAGAACCGATCTCCGAATTTCTCTTTCAGCGCCGCCCCAAAGGGAATGAGATACGCCCCCGGAATGGTGCCTTCGGCAAAGGCGACAGGCCGGCCATGCGCTTCAAGATATCTCAGATAGGCCGAACGTGCGAGCGTGTCGACCTGCGCACCGCCATCGTTGATGTAATACTCACGCGCCACCTGATGGCCCGTAAACGCAAGCAAAGACGCCAGAGCATCACCAACGACCGCCCCGCGAATATGCCCAATATGAAGCGGCGCTGTCGGGTTGGCCGAGGCAAACTCGACATTAACACGTCGACCCTGGCCCAGTTCCGAGCGGCCAAAATCTTGCCCCGCTTGCAAGATCGCGCGCCCAAGGTTGCGCCAAACCACCGGCGCGAGCCGAATGTTCAAAAAGCCTGAACCTGCGGCCTCCACCGCAGCGATATGCTCATCTGTTTCGAGATGGGCCGCCAAAAGCTCGGCTAGGGCGCGCGGTGTAAAATCCGTTTTCGGGGCGAGGGCCAGCGCAACATTGCTGGTCAAATCACCATGGCCCGGATCGCGCGGCAGTTCGACCTCAATACCGCTGGTATCTAGGCCCTCGGGCAGCGCGCCCTCAGAGGCGACAGCCTCCAGAATGCGCGTATGAATCTGAGAAATTATATTCATCCCGCGCCTTCTCTACCCGATAGGTCCTGAGCCTGAAAGAGGGGCTGACCTGTTCGGTTCAGGCACATAGGCGTCCATGTTCTTGCAAAGCAAACCGATCTGTCATCCCGGAGATATAGTCTGTCACAATCCGCGCCAGCGCCGTTTGATCACGCGCGCCCGTCAGCTCTGCGTGCCATTTCTGCGGCAAGAGTTCCGGCTGCGCGAGGTAAATCGGGAAAAGATCGTGAACAACCTGGGCCACCTCCGCCCGCTTTTCCATAACGCTTGGCGCGCGGTACATATGCGCGAATAGAAAACGCCGGATCTGCCGCAGGTCAGACCAAAGCTCTGGCGAAAAGCGGATGACGGGACGCCCGAGATCTCGAATATCCTGAGCGCTTTTCACCTGTGCTTGGCTCAGCAGTCCACGTGAGGTTTCAATCACATCTTCAACCATACGCCCAAACACCCGCCGCAGCGCCTCATGCCGCCGCCGCCGCAGATCCAGGCCGGGATAGCGGGCGTCCACCCGCGCAAAGGCTTGGCGAGCAATGGGCAATTCGGCGACCTGATCATCGGTGAAGAGACCCGCGCGCAACCCGTCCATCAGGTCGTGGTTGTTATAGGCGATGTCATCGGCAAGCGCCGCAACCTGCGCCTCTGCGCTTGCATAACTGCCCAAGGCCAGATCGTGCTGCGCGGTGTAGTCGGCCAGAACGAAATGCATTGGGTCCGTGACCGGGCCATTATGCTTTGCGATCCCTTCCAAGCTCTCCCATGTCAGGTTCAGCCCATCGAAGGACGCATAATGCCGCTCAAGCCCCGTTACGATTTTGAGCGCCTGCGCATTGTGATCAAACCCGCCATAGGCGGCCATGAGCGCGCTCAGCGCATCCTCCCCGGTATGGCCAAAAGGCGGATGCCCAAGATCATGGGCCAGGGCCACGGCCTCGGTCAGATCCGGATTTAGGCCAAGCGCCCCCGCAATCGTGCGCGCCACTTGAGCCACTTCAATCGAGTGTGTGAGGCGCGTTCGAAAGAAATCCCCCTCATGCTCGACAAAGACCTGCGTCTTATGCTTGAGCCGCCGAAAAGCGCTGGCATGAATGATACGGTCGCGATCGCGCTGAAAAGCCGAGCGGAAACTGCTTTCCGGCTCTGGCACGCGCCGCCCGCGGCTTTGAGCCGGATCACACGCATAGGGCGCATACATCGGGGCCATCCTTGTCGCCTCTGATTGACTTGCCTATATTGCGAATTGCCCAAGATTGAAATGTCTTTAACGGATCAAATCTATGCAAGTACCTCCAAGTGTCACGGCCCGCGCCTTTGAACGCCTGGCCGAGATTGGCGCGGCTGCGCAAGGACAGGCCCTTCGGGTTGCGGTCGAAGGGGGCGGATGCTCTGGCTTTCAGTATGAGATCGCGCTTGATACGGCAAAAGAGGATGACTTGGTGCTGTCAGGGGCCGGCGAGACTGTGGTTGTAGATGCGATCTCCCTGCCCTTTCTATCGGGCGCGACCATCGATTTTTCCGAAGAGCTGATCGGTGCCCGCTTTGTCATCGACAACCCAAACGCGGTGAGTTCCTGCGGGTGTGGGACGTCATTTGCGATGTAGCGCTTATTGGGCACCCGAGCTTAAACGCGGGCGGCGCGGGCAAAACCTTCGAAAAATGCGCCGAACCTGTCGCTAGAGGCCTCGGCGGCTTCGACGATTTCAGCCTCTGCCCCATCGACTTGGCGCATCAGCAGCGGCCGCATCCGGTCCCAATCGGCGCTGCGCGCGGATTGCATTTGCATCAGCGTCACAGATAAACCCCGCAGCGGCCCCGGCGCGCGCCGCGCAGCGACAAACCGGCAGCGGCCCTCAGGCAGCGGGGCACCGCGTGTCTCCGGCGCAGCCATGCTGGCCAGCCAGTGCGAGACGAGATACTCGTGATAATCATCGACCACATCCACTTCCGGGCCAACCTGGATGTCGAAGGCGCTCAGCCCCTGTAGGACAAACGCCTCCCATATCGGGCTCGGGTGCGCCCCAGCATAGCGCAGCGCGATACAAATCTCCGCCAGCAGATCCGCATTTTGATCCAAAAACGCCAGCAGCCCGGCATATTCTAGGCTTACAAGGATTTCGTCCTCAAACGTGACGGCACGCCGCCCATAGGCACTGAGGTAAAAGATGATATGCGTCAGCTCATACGCCGCCTTCTTATTCGGCAGTGCGAACGTCGCCGACCGCGCGGCGAAGGCCCGCAAGCGGTCATCGAGCCCCGCATCGCCAACCTCAACGCCGCGCCGCGCCAGCAGGCGTTGCGCCTCGGCCCGTTGAAGATCTGACAGCTCAGCCTCATGCAAGCCTTGCCGCGCGATCCATTCGGCAAGCGATGTGCCATGGCCAGGCCCAAAGCCCAAATCTTCAATGTCCAAGCACATAGACAAGAGGAACCGATAGTATTGTGGGAAAAAGCTCAGGCGTTCGGGGAGACCCTCATAGACCGCCCGGTAGACCTCTAAATCCGCCGGGTCAGGAATGCTGCCCGCGCAATCTAGAATGTTCAGAAGCCGTAAAAATCACTTGAGGCAAAAGTCATCATCGCCAAAACGGCGCGCCCCGCTCATGGTTCGAATAAGGGGCCCGGTCCGCGCTGAAAGCGGGACGCGGGCGTGCGGCACGTGCAAGGGAATGACGGTCATTTGGGGATCTCCTTGATGTCGCGTGCCGATGGGAACAATGTCCCCGGGGGCAGGAAGACAGCGCGCCATTTCTGCTTGAGCACGCGGCGCGCTATCTCTGCGATGTCACGCTGCGCCTTAGGCAGAGCAGGTGAACATCGCTGTGCCAGAGCCGTCCAAGCTGTGCACTTTGGAGCTTGGTGAGGCCGAGCAGGTGAACATAGAAGTGCCTGCGCCGTCATGAATGCGCGCCTCTGTTACCGGTGCTGCTGAGCAGGTGAACATCGACAGGCCACCGCCGGCATGGGCGTCCAATTTTGCGCTTGGCGCGCTGCCCGAGCTGAAGAGCTGTGTTGCCTCACCGTCCAGCATGTCAGCGCCATAGGTTACGGTCAGGTCAAGGTCGAATTTGCGAAGTGCGGTCATGGTTCAACTCCTTTCGTGCAATCTTAGCGAGAACCACCTTTACGGTTACCCGCTAAACGGGCGTTGCCTAGCCCCATTTTAATTCAATCCAGAATTGCATCCTGGTTGTCCACATCCACTTCCACGCGCAGTCCTCTAGAGAAAATTTAAGGAAAGAAAGTTCTCCACAGGCGAAAAAAAACTTGTCCACAGGGGGGAAATTACACACTTTTTAAGGTTTCTCTGGTCCTCACGCACCACCCAGGCGCGAATCACTTGCTTGCTTGCACAAGATTGCCAGGCGATGCACCATGCCTCAGGACATAGAAAACGGCATGAGGCGGCATGAAAATCGCGACGTTCAATATCAATGGGATCAAGGCGCGCAGCCAAGCTCTGCCCGACTGGCTTGACGACGCGCAACCGGATGTCGCGCTCTTGCAAGAGATCAAATCGGTGGATGCGGCCTTTCCCGCCGAGCTGTTCGAAGAGCGCGGCTATAACGTCTACACCCATGGACAAAAGTCATTCAACGGGGTGGCGATCCTCTCTAAGCATCGGCTCGAAGATGTGATCTGCGGCCTGCCGGGCGATGATGAGGATGTTCAGGCGCGCTATATTGAGGCCACGCTGATTGGCGCGCGCACGGCGCTGCGGCTCTGCGGGCTCTACCTGCCGAACGGCAATCCTGCGCCGGGCCCGAAATTCGAGTATAAGCTGTCTTGGATGGCGCGGCTGCGCGCCCGCGCCCGCGCCCATCTGGCCGCAGAGACCCCGTTTTTGATGGCGGGCGATTATAACATCATCCCCCAGGCCGAAGATGCCGCCCGCCCTGACGCCTGGCGCGAGGATGCACTCTATCGGCCCGAGGCCCGCGACGCTTGGCGCAAGCTTGTCAATCTGGGATTGACCGATGCCATCCGCGCGCGTCATGCGCAGTCCGGGCTTTATTCATTCTGGGATTACCAAGCGGGCGCGTGGGACAAAGATGACGGCATTCGCATCGACCATGTGCTACTTTGCCCGCTCGCGGCGGATATGCTGCGTGATGCCGGCATTGACCGGCAGGTGCGCGGCGGCGCGCGGCCCTCGGACCATGTCCCTGTTTGGGTCGAGATGGACGTATAGAACGCCCGACACCAAAGCTGGAACCTTTTGGCTCGAACCTATCTTCTGTGCGGCGTTGCGGGGCGGCGCAACAGCGCCTGTTGCGCGGGAGATATATTCGGAGCGATGTGCCTCAGGTTTGAGGTCGCGGGCGCTTTAGGTCTAAGGTCGCACGCTTGGGGTTACCCCTCAGGACGCCAGCGCCGGTGAAACCAAAGCCATTGCTCGGGGTGCGCGCGGATTTGTGCGCTGATGCTATCATTGACGGCTTGCATCATCGTCTTGGGATCAGAATGGGGAATTGGCGCTTCGACAATGCATCGAAAGCGAGTCCCATCTTTCTGCCGGATCGCATAGGCAGGCACCAAAAGCGCGCCAAAGCGGATTGCGAGTTCAGCTGCCGAAACCGCCGTTAGCGCGGGCTTGCCGAGAAACTGCAGCACCTCGCCTTCGAACGAGTGTTGATCCACCGCGAGTGCAAGCTGCCCGCCCGCCCGCAAGTGCCGCAAAAAGCCTCTGTTTCCCTGGGATCCGCGCGCAAAGAAGGGGCCTTGAAAGGCTTCGAATTGCTGCACGTAATGCGCGTTGAAATACGGGTTGGACATATCGCGGTAGAGCCCGCCAAAGGCAAACCCATGCCCTTCGAGGGCCGCGTTCAAGGCCATATAGTTCCCGAAATGGGCCGTCGTCAGCATGATGGGCTGCTTGCTTTCACGCGCCGCGCGCATCGCGGCAAGCCCCGGCCCCTCCATCGGTTGATCTCGTAAGCGCTCTAGCAGCGACGGCGGGTGGTATATCTCAATGAATGTGCGCCCTGCGTTTCCAAGGCAGGCACGGGCAAGCTGGCGGCGCTCATCCGCCGACATTTCAGGGAAGATATAGGCCAAGTTGGCTTCGGCGAGCCGCAAATATCCCGCAACTGGGCCTGCAACATAAGCGACAAGCCCATGAAACAACCCCAGCCGGAGCCGCAAAGGCAGCACAAGCGCCGAGCGGATCAGAGCACGGATCAGCAAGTCGCTCAGATAATACCGAGTGCGCAGGTGCCAAGGCGGAGGAGGTCGTTCCAACATCGTCAGGTCTTCGTCATCTCCCGAAGGGCGCGCCCTCAGCCGGTTAGCGATTCTCTCGGCGCGCCATAAAGGCAAGACGCTCGAACAAATGCACGTCCTGCTCATTTTTCAGGAGCGCTCCGTGTAGTTTGGGCAGCGCATTCGCACCGCTTGATTTCAGATCCTCCGCGCTCAGATCCTCGGCCAAAAGCAGTTTAAGCCAATCCAGCACCTCTGAGGTTGAGGGTTTTTTCTTGAGCCCCGCCTGCTCTCTAATCTCAAAGAACTGCGTGAGCGCGGTGGTCAGCAGCGCCTCTTTGATCCCAGGGTGATGCACCTCAACAATCGCCCGCATCGTTTCCATATCCGGAAAACGGATATAGTGGAAAAAGCAGCGGCGCAGGAACGCGTCGGGCAACTCTTTTTCATTGTTCGAGGTGATGATGACCACCGGGCGGTGCCGAGCCTTGATCGTCGCGCCGGTCTCGTAGACGAAAAACTCCATCTTATCAAGTTCTTGCAGAAGATCATTGGGAAATTCGATATCCGCCTTGTCGATCTCATCAATCAGCAGAACCACCTTTTCATCCGCCTCAAACGCCTCCCAAAGCTTACCCTTGCGGATGTAATTGGCGACATCATGCACTTTTTCCTCGCCAAGCTGACTGTCGCGCAGGCGCGAGACCGCGTCATACTCGTAAAGCCCCTGCTGCGCGCGGGTGGTTGATTTGACATTCCACTCAATCAGCCGAAGCCCAAGCGCCCCCGCCACTTGCTTGGCTAGTTCGGTTTTGCCGGTGCCGGGCTCGCCTTTCACCAGCAAGGGGCGCTCTAGTGTGACAGCGGCATTGACCGCCATTGTTAGATCATCGGTCGCCACATACGTGTCTGTGCCTGAAAATTTCAACTCTAAGGTCTCCTACACTCTTCTTGTGCTGCATTTAGCAATCTGAAAGCGGCTTTGTGTAGTGACAATCTGAAAGCAAGGCAGTAGACGCTGCGGCATGGGGCGGGCTGCGACAAATAGGTCTATGATATGAACACTTCACCCGCACGACCACATGAGGGGACGCGAATGAAGCAAGAGGTGTTTGTGCCGGATGATTACCGCCCGGCAGAGGACGAGCCGTTTATGAATGGCCGTCAGGTCGAGTATTTTCGGCGCAAGCTTTTGACATGGAAGACGGAACTCCTAGAAGGCACCCGCGATACAATCGAAGGGTTGCAGGACGGCACGCGGAACATTCCGGACGTTGCGGACCGCGCCTCGGAAGAGACGGACCGGGCGCTTGAGCTCCGCACGCGCGACCGCCAACGCAAGCTTGTCGCCAAGATAGACGCTGCGCTTCGCCGAATCGACGAGGGCGAATATGGCTATTGCATCGTCACGGGTGATCCGATTTCCCTCAAGCGCCTGGATGCACGCCCCATCGCAACGATGAGCCTCGAGGCCCAAGAACGGCATGAGCGGCGCGAGAAAGTCCATCGCGACGATTAGAGCTTGCTCTGTGCAATCAGAAAAATGACGTATTCAAATTCGCGTTCGAGGCAAAGCCGAGAGGCAGAGAATTTGAATGCAATTTAACAAAACGCGCTCTAAGTCTTGCTAGGGCTTAAGCTGCGATTGATGTTGGGAGCTTTTTTGCAGGCTACGCGCCTTTGCGATGCCCCCGCACGTTTTTCGACGTGAGATATGGCACGTAGTGTAACCTATAGCGTTTCGGTTTGGATCTGAGGCATCATTGGCCTGAAGCAGACATTACCGCAATGCACCTCGCCCGGAGTCAAGGCCGCAGGCCGCCGGGCGAAAGCCAGACCGCCCCCCGGGCTGGCTTTTGGGCTAAGCTTGGTGCTTCACTCGGGTGTCGCGCCGTGGTTGCTGCCATAAATCGCGCAGAACTTAGGTGGCAATCGCCATCCCGCAGTCTGGCTTTCGCC
>CAYWNJ010000018.1:11863-13558 GCA_964459535.1 uncultured Rhodobacterales bacterium | reverse complement strand
GTTGCCAGCGCCGCCCTGGACCGAGTCATTGCCAGAGCCCGCGATAACACTGTCAGCCCCAGAACCGCCCTCAAGCGTGTCATTACCTGTCCCGGCCAACAGCGTGTCGTTGCCAGCGCCGCCCTGGACCGAGTCATTGCCAGAGCCCGCGATAACACTGTCATCCCCAGCGCCGCCAGAAATCGTGTCATTCCCGCCGCCTGTGTCAACTGTGTCTGCGCCGCTCCCACCGTCGATGAGATTATTACCGCCCGAGGTGGACCCGATGGAGTCAGCGCCTGCCCCAGCCTCCACGGTGTCATTACCAAGAGAGGCAAAAAGCGTGTCATCCCCAGAGCCACCGACAAGGCTGTCATCGCCAGAGTTGCCGTTAAGGCTGTCGCTACCTAAACCACCGACAAGCGTGTCATTGCTAGCACCCGCTTCGATCCTGTCGTTCCCAAGCCCACCCGTGAGGCTGTCCTCACCATCGCCAGTGAGAAGAGTATCCGCGCCGCTCCCGCCAAAGAAGACATTGTCACCGCCAAGACCAGCAGTAATCGAGTCGCTCCCAGCACCGCCCTCGACAGTGTCATTCCCTGCACTCGCGGCAACCGTGTCTGCACCAGAACCAGTGACAACACTGTCATTGCCAAAGCCCGAATTCATCGAGTCGTCGCCTGCGCCGCCCGAAATGCTGTCATCATCCGCGCCGGTCGAGAAGTGGTCATTCCCCTCACCGCCAAAAACCGTGTCAGCGCCGGTGTCCGCGGCGTATGTATCATCACCCGACCCACCATAGAACAGGTGGCCGCCCTCAAAGCCCGTCGCGCTGTCATCGCCCGATCCGCCATAGACCGTGTCAGTGCCGGAATTCCCAAGGATCGTGTCATTGCCCGTGCCGCCATAGATCAGCTCATTACCGGTCCCGGTTGTGATGCTGTCATGGCCTGACCCACCATCGAGAACATGATCGCCCGGCGTCCCAGCGGCAAGAAGCCGGTCGTCATCGGCCCCACCAAACACCGTGTTGTCACCGCCGCCCAAGCCAACGCCAATGACGTCATTGCCATCGCGACCATAGACAAGGTCCGAACCCGAGCCGGCCTGAACATTATCAGCACCAGAGCCGCCATCTATGGTGTCATTACCCGCGCCAGAAAAAAGCTGGTCACCACCGGCACCGGCGAAAAAACTATCCGCGCCAGAGCCACCGACAAGGTTATCAACGCCAGAGGCACCCGTTAGCGTGTCATTGCCGCGTGAACCGGTAAGCGAGTCATTGCCGGTGCCGCCGAAAAGACTGTCAGCGCCCGAGCCGCCGACAAGGCTGTCCGCACCAGAACCGCCCGTTAGCGTGTCATTGCCGCGTGAACCGGCAAGCGTGTCATTCCCCACGTCACCGAAAACAGTGTCATCGCCAGAACCGCCGACAAGGCTGTCATCGCCAGAGGCACCCGTCAGTGTGTCATTCCCGTGCGAGCCGGCCAGCGTATCATTGCCGGTGCCGCCGAAAAGACTATCATCGCCAGAACCGCCATCAAGGCTGTCAGCGCCAGAGGCACCCGTCAGTGTGTCATTCCCGTGCGAGCCGGCCAGCGTATCATTGCCGGTGCCGCCGAAAAGACTATCATCGCCAGAACCGCCGACAAGGCTGTCATCGCCAGAGGCACCCGTCAGTGTGTCATTCCCGTGCGAGCCGGCCAGCGTATCATT
>CAYWNJ010000018.1:0-11763 GCA_964459535.1 uncultured Rhodobacterales bacterium | reverse complement strand
TGCCGGTGCCGCCGAAAAGACTATCATCGCCAGAACCGCCATCAAGGCTGTCAGCCCCAGAATCGCCCGTTAGCGTGTCATTCCCGAGTGCGCCGGTAAGCGTGTCATCGCCCAAGCCGCCGAAAACACTGTCATCGCCAGAACCGCCATCCAGCGTATCGTTGCCCGCCTCACCAAAGACCGTGTCATCGCCCGAGCCAGCTTCAACGCTGTCATTGCCAGCATCCGCGAGAACGATTTCATCAACATTACCGTCACTGCTTCCGATCACCTCTCCTTGCGGATCGGTGTAGCCATTAAGCATGACATCATCGCCAGCTGTACCATTGACGGTTTCACCTATGAGCGTACCGCCCACGACATTTTCAATGTTGCTAAAGCTTAGCGTCGAGTTATCGGTAAAGACGACCGTACCAGACTCAGGCGCGATAGGGTTCAGGTAAACCGATGCATCGCCCGATACCGCACTGAGGTCCAGAACGTCGGTATCTCCATCGCCCGCGTCTTCGCCGCCGTCAATCGTATCATTGCCAGCGCCTGCGACGGTCACGCGGATGATGTCGTCACCACTCTCGCCCATGACCACGTCACTGCCGGAACCGCTGACAAGCGAATCATCGCCCGCGCCACCGAAAACACTGTCATCGCCAGAGCCGCTGTCTAGCGTATCATTGCCAGCCTGGCCAAAGAGCGTGTCATCGCCCGTGCCAGCTTCGACGCTGTCATTCCCAGCGCCCGCAACAACGATGTCATTTTCATTGCCATCGCCATCCCCAATCGCATCCCCTTGCGGATCAACGGACCCGTCAAGCAGGACATCATCGCCAGATGTCCCATGAACCGTCTGAAAGGGGCGCGCGCCGCCTATAACATTTTCAATATTGGTAAAGCTCAGCGTCGAGCCATCGGTAAAGGCAACCGTACCAGACTCGGGCGCAATTGGGTTCAGATAAACCGATGCATCGCCCGACACCGCACTGAGGTCCAGAACGTCGGTATCCCCATCGCCCGCGTCTTCGCCGCCGTCAATCGTGTCATTGCCAGCGCCTGCAACCGAGACAAAGATCGTGTCATCGCCGACCCCGCCCGTGACCAAGTCATCGCCTGAGCCACTGACAAGCGTATCATCCCCAGAACCGCCAGCAAGCGTGTCATTCCCTCGATCCGCCCCGATCGTATCGTTGCCTGCACCGCCAGAAAGATCATCAGCACCCGCGCCGGTGAGAAGGGAATCATCGCCGCTGTCACCCGCAAAGACATTGTCCCCGCCCAACGTGGCTGCAATCGTGTCGCTGCCTGCACCGCCAGAGACGGTGTCATTGCCCGAACCAACGGCAAGTCTGTCGGCACCAGAGCCACCGGTAACGCTGTCATCCCCACCGCCCGTTTCGATTGTATCGTTGCCCGCACCGCCCGAGATGCTGTCAGCACCACCGCCGGTAAGAATCGAATCCGCTCCGCTGTCACCAGCGAGGAGATTATCACCCCCATTCGACGCTGAAATCGTATCGTTGCCTGCACCGGCTGCTACAGTGTCATTCCCGAAAGAGACGGCAATGTTGTCGTTCCCAGCGCCAGCGTCGATGCTGTCATCCCCGATACCCGAGACGATCGTGTCGTTGCCCGCACCGGTCGAGATAATGTCGTTGTCAGAACCGGTCGAGACACTATCGCGCCCCTCACCGCCAAAGACTGTGTCCGCGCCCGTATCCGCGGTGAATCTATCATCACCCGCCCCACCATAGAACAGGTTACCACCCTGAAAGGCTGTCACGCTGTCTGTGCCCGACCCGCCATAGATCGTATCAGCGCCGTGGTTGCCCACAATCGTGTCGTTGCCCGCACCGCCGTAGATCAGCTCGCTACCGGTCCCGGTTGTGAAGCTATCATGGCCCGATCCACCGTCCAGAACATGATCGCCAGCCGTCCCAGAAGCGAGAAGCCGGTCGCTACCGGCCCCACCAAAGACCGTGTTATCACCTGGGCCTGCGCCAACACCAAGAGTGTCATGCCCGGAACGCCCATAGATAAGGTCCGAACCCGAGCCGCCTTGGATATTGTCCGCGCCCGAGCCGCCATCTATGAGGTCATTGCCCGCGCCGCCAAAAAACGTGTCATGACCCGCGCCACCTTCAAG
This sequence comes from uncultured Rhodobacterales bacterium, assembly GCA_964459535.1. Taxonomy (GTDB): domain Bacteria; phylum Pseudomonadota; class Alphaproteobacteria; order Rhodobacterales; family Rhodobacteraceae; genus JBCBCP01. The sequence continues at coordinate 9,626 of CAYWNJ010000018.1, read as the reverse complement.
CGTATCCGCGCCCGAGCCGCCGCTCAGCGAGTCGCCAGCCGCGCCGCCAAAGAGCTGGTCGTTGCCCGCGTCGCCGGCAAGCGTGTCATCATCCGCACCGCCAAAGAGCTGGTCATCACCCGATCCACCAGACAAATTGTCCCTGCTCAGACTACTCGTCTCAACGACCGACCCCCGCACATTATCGACGATCAGCTGAGTGCCGCTCGGATTGACGATCTCGATTCTAATCGGCTCACCGATCAGCGCCGGGTCTCCAGCAAAGCCCGCGCTGCTTACCGTAACCGTTTGCAACGTATCGATATCGCCGGTTACACCTGTCACGGTCCCGATGACGACATCGCCCGCGTAGATGTTCACCCGGTAACTCGTAGAGCCGTGGCCCGCAATCGCGCGATCACCTACATCAAGCTGAAAGGTGTACTCCGACCCTTCCTGATAGGTCTCGGACAGAGTCTGAGAGACCGAAGCACCGTTACCGAGGTAAATGACGTTCTCACCATCGACCGGGTCTCCAATCAGATCGACATCTCTTGGGTCAAATACTCCGGATCCAACAGTTCCAGTCCAACCGGTAATATTGCCGTTGGTCGTAAAAAAGCCGTCGCTTATAGAATATTCAGTCTCCTCTTCAAAGCTTGCATTCTCGATGACAAGGCTACGCGTGACCGGAGCACTGGTACCGTCATCTCCATGCAGGACATCGTTGCCTGCGCCACCCTCAAGCGTATCGAAGTTCGCGCCGCCATGAAGCGTGTCTGCGCCACCGCCGCCGTCGAGCGAGTCCGCACCATCGCCGCCGTCGAGCGAGTCATTACCAGACCCGCCAAGGAGCGTATCATCGCCCGAACCGCCTTCAAGCGTGTCATTGTCCGTACCACCGCTCAGCGCGTCATTGCCAATCCCGCCAAAGAGCGAGTCGTCACCAAACCCGCCAAAGAGGGAATCATCGCCCGAGTCACCAGAAAGGGAGTCATCACCCGACCCGACCGGCTCGGTGACCGTGCCCTGCACATTGTCAACGAAAAGCTGGCCGCCGCCCAGATTGCTGATCCGGATCGAGATTGGCTGGCCATTCAGCCCCGGATCCCCACCGAAGCCTGCAGTGTCCAACGACGCCGTAGCCATGGCGTCGATGTTGCCGGTTTCCCCATCGAAGGTCCCAATAACAGTATCACCCGCAAGGATTTCCACCCGGTAGCGAACATTGCCAACAGACGTGCGATCACCTAGATCGAGCTCAAATCTATAGACACTCCCTTCCTGATAATTCTCAGACAGGGTCTGCGAGATCGACCCGCTATTGATGTAAGCGACATTGACCCCATCAACGGTGCTTTCATCTATATCGCTTGAACTTGGATCAAATGCTCCGTGAAAGGCAGTTCCAGACCAATCTGTGATATCACTGGTAAAGCTGCTGCTGGTATCATCCGCTTCAAAGCTGGCATTCTGGATGACCAGGCTACGCTCTATGCTTTCGCTGTCTCCATGCAAAAGATCATTGCCAGCACCGCCGGATAGCGTATCACCACCGGAATCACCAAAGACGGTGTCGTTGCCAACGCCGCCAACAAGGCTGTCATCACCTGTCTCGCCAAAAATCGAGTCATCGCCGGAACCACCAAAGACGGTGTCGTTGCCAGCGCCGGCATAGACCGTATCATCGCCCGTGCCGCCGACGATACTGTCGTGGCCAGAACCCGCGTCTACGAGGTCATTATGGCTGCTGCCATCACCAGTGCCAATCACGTCGCCCTGAGGGTCGACATAGGACGTGTCAATAGTGTCGTTACCAGATGTGCCGTTGACTGTATCATCCATCATGATGATACCGCCATATGCTCATAGGCGCGCTTTGCCGCAAAGTTGCAGCGCAACAACGCCGGCCGTGTTGACCGAACCTGCCTCATTTTTACCTGCTCGTATGTTTTTTTATACGTTTATAATTGGACTAATATTTGCTTTGACTGCCATTGTCAATCAGGCAAATATTTCCGGATTTATCTATCCACTTGGAATAAGAGGATTTTAATGATGGTTAACATCTCTTAGCCCTGAATTTTGAGGCGCAGCTAGGGCGCAGCTACTGCATATTGTGGCTCTCTTATGACCTAGATCCGACGCAGATTTTTGCTTGGGCCTCCGCTTGCGCTGCGTCTCTCTTGTCCCTCGCGTTGCGCTCGGGTAACAAAAAAATCTGAGCTAAAGGGACCCGCAATGCGCGCCGAAATCCAAACCATTGTTGCTGATATCCAAGGTTCGTTGGATCTGCTTGCGCGGCGGCTTGGGATCGAAACGGCGGCGTTTCGGCTGGAAGAGTTCAATGCGCGGGTCGAAGATCCGAACCTTTGGAACGATCCTGAGGCTGCGCAAAAGCTCATGCGCGCGCGTCAAAACCTCGTCGATGCTTTGGCAAGCCATGACACGATCCGCCAAGAGCTTGCCGATAATATTGAGCTGATCGAGCTTGGCGAGATGGAAGAGGATGCCGAGGTCGTCTCAGACGCCGAAAGCGCCCTTGTCGCGCTCAAGGCCCACGCGGCACAAAAAGAGCTTGAGGCGCTGCTAGATGGCGAGGCGGACGCCAATGACACGTTTCTTGAGATCAATGCGGGCGCGGGGGGCACGGAAAGCTGCGATTGGGCCTCGATGCTGGCACGGATGTATACCCGCTGGGCCGAGAAAAAAGGGTATAAGGTCGAGCTACAATCGGAAAGTGCGGGTGACGAGGCGGGGATAAAGTCGGCAACATATAAGATATCGGGCCATAATGCCTATGGCTGGCTGAAATCCGAAAGCGGTGTGCATCGCCTGGTCCGAATTTCCCCCTTTGATAGCGCCGCCAAGCGGCACACCTCGTTTAGCTCGGTTTGGGTTTATCCGGTAGTCGATGACAATATAGAGATTGAGGTGAACCCCGCTGACATACGGATTGATACCTATCGCTCGTCCGGGGCGGGCGGCCAGCATGTAAATACAACTGATAGTGCTGTGCGCATCACGCACCATCCCACAGGCATTGTGGTGACCAGCTCGGAAAAATCGCAGCACCAGAACCGGGATATCGCGATGAAAGCACTCAAGTCTCGGCTCTATCAGCTTGAGCTAGAGCGTCGCACCGCCGATATCAACGCCGCGCACGAGGCCAAGGGGGATGCGGGCTGGGGCAATCAGATCCGCTCTTACGTGCTGCAACCTTATCAGATGGTAAAGGATCTGCGGACAAGTTTTGAGACCTCCGATACCAAGGGGGTGCTCGATGGCGATCTTGATGATTTCATGGCCGCAACCCTGGCCCTAAACGTCTCCGGCAAAAGCCGTGCAGAGGCGCGCGCGGACTGACGCGCCTTTTGGGCAGGTCATCTGCACGCGCACCATCAATCCTAAAGGCAACGCTGATTTTTCGCTGAAACGTTCCCCGCGATCTTCGCTCGAACGAAAGCGAAGAGACCTGCTGAATTCAACGCGAATTCGAGGTAAAAGATGTGCGAAAATCTCTTTGAGCTAACGTTTTGGGAAGAGGCTGCGCGGTATGAAGGCTTCATCAGCCTTTGGGGGGCTGAGCAGAAGGGTGAGACAATGACTCAAATCACACAGCTCAAGGTGCAGGAGGCGGTGCAGGTCGATCATGACCGCCTTGGTGCGCTTTACGTTCAGTTGGGCGATTACTGCGCCGAGAATGTCGTCTGCCGCGCGATGGAAGAGCTCGCGCTTCGGATGACGCATTGCGACCGGCTTTATCGCTCTGAAGATTATGAAGAGCTGCGCAAAAGCGCCCGCTCTCTCATCGCGATTGCCGAGCAAATTGGTATGCTGGCGCTGGCCCGTGTTGCAGCAAATGTCATTGAATGCGTCGACCAAGGCAATACGGTCGCGCTGGCCGCGACGCTCGAGCGGATGTTGCGCACAGGCGAAGGGTCTTTGACCGCCGTTTGGAGCTTGCAGGACATTACCATCTGAATGCTTGCGAGCGCGGCAACTCTGGCTGCCGCATGCCGCCTTTAGTCCAAAACGTCATGTATCGAAAATACCCCCAAGAAGGCGGAGCCTGGCAGGGTATTTTCGATTCAAGTTTAAGGCGGGGTGCTTTAGGGTGGCGTAAATCCAACCCAAAGAGGCCATTTGATGTCACTTACCTTTGCCCGCGCACACTCCGGCGCGATTCCGTTGCAACTCGTCGCCAAGGATGAACTGGACGCTTGGCGTCGCGGTCTGAACGATACCCAAGCGGCGTGGGCCACGGAGATGGGGTTTACGGGGCGCATAGGGCAGGCCATCGCCCTGCCCGGCCCAGACGGAAAAGTCGCTGCTGCCGCTGTTGGATATGGCACAGCATCCAGCCGCCAGCGTGGCCGCTTTCATCTGGCCGCAGGCGCTGCCAAGCTGCCCAAACTTACCTATAGGCTTGTGAGTGATCTCCCCGAGCCTGAGCGCGCGAACGAAGCGCTCGGGTGGCTTTTGTCGCAATATAATTTCACGCGCTACCGCGACCCTGCGGACGAGAGGCCGCACCTCGCTGCCCCTGACGGCATTGACGCGCGCGCGGTCGAGATACGCGCGCAGGGTGAGGCGCTCACGCGTGATTTAATCAACACGCCAGCGGCGGATATGGGCCCTTCCCAGATGGAAGCCGCCGCGCGCACCCTCGCTCAGGCGCATGGCGCGCAGATTGCTGTCACCACCGGTCCTGAGCTACTTGCGCAGAACTTCCCTATGATCCACGCCGTAGGCCGCGCCGCGCAAGACGCGCCACGCTTGATTGACCTAAGCTGGGGGCAGAGCGGCCCTGCACTCACACTCGTTGGCAAAGGCGTTTGCTTTGATACGGGCGGGCTCAATCTCAAACCCGGCAATTCTATGGGATTGATGAAGAAGGACATGGGCGGCAGCGCTACCGTTCTGGGGCTGGCGCAGATGATTATGGGGCTGGCGCTGCCACTTCGGCTGCGCGTGCTCATCCCGGCGGTCGAAAATGCAGTCTCGGGTGCGTCCTTTCGCCCCCAAGATATTTTGACGGCGCGCAATGGGCTGACAGTTGAGATTAACAATACCGACGCCGAAGGGCGTTTGGTCCTTGCCGATGCGCTGTCTTATGCCGTGGAGGAGGGCAGCCCAGACCTACTTATCTCAATGGCGACACTAACGGGCGCCGCGCGCGTCGCAGTTGGGCCCGATCTTGCCCCCTATTATACCGACGATAGCGGGGTAGTCAGCGCTTTAGAGGCCGCCGCCGCGCGCTGCGCTGATCCAATCTGGCGCCTGCCGTTCCATGCACCGTACGAAAAGATGATCGAGCCGGGCATTGCAGACCTCGATAACGCGCCCAAGGGTGGGTTCGCCGGGTCAATCACGGCGGCGCTCTTTCTGCGGCGTTTCACGGCAGAAGCGCGCTACATCCATTTCGACATTTACGGCTGGCAACCCAAAGCGGCACCCGCCCGCCCCGAAGGCGGGGTCGGCCAAGGCGCGCGCGCTGTTCTAGACGCCTTGCCCGAGATGCTCGCCCTATGACGGATCGGCGCGTCACCACCGATCCAGAGCGCGTAGATCGCCACGAACCTGCACGCATAACGCAGCCGGTCGTGGATCTTTGCTCTGCCCCTGGCGGCGCGCGCGACCGTCAATTGCTCTATGGTGAGCGTGCCACCATTTTGGGTACCCATGCCGAACTCAACTATATCCGCGCCGAGAAAGACGGCTATATCGGATTTGTGCTAAGCTCTGCACTGGGCTCACCGCAAGAAACAACTCATCAAGTCACCGCACTTGCGACACATGCCTATGAAAGTGCTGACTTTAAATCGGCAGAGCAGGCAACACTCAGCTTTGGGAGCTGCTTGTCGGGGCTTTCAGAGGGCCCACGTTTCTTGGAAACCGAGATCGGCTTTATACCAAAGCAACACATCGCCCCGGTGGGCTGGCATGCGCGTGATCCGGTCAGTACGGCGCGCCTCTTTATCGGAACGCCCTATCTTTGGGGGGGGAATTCTCGGTTGGGGCTGGATTGCTCGGGCTTGGTGCAAGCTGCCCTGTTGTCTTGCGGTGTCCCCTGCCCTGGCGATAGCGATCAACAAATGGCGGCTCTGGGCTCCGCTTTTTCGGGTCCAGTACGGCCAGGAGACCTCTACTTTTGGCGCGGTCATGTCGCGATGGCCGCGACGCCAGACACGCTTATTCACGCCAATGCCCATGCAATGGCGACCGTCTTCGAGCCCCTCGAAAGCGCGTTGAGCCGAATTGCCGCAACCGATGGCCCGCTTCTAGCACAGCGGCGGCTTTAAACGGCGGGTGATATGTTCAGGCGATGTGCCCCAGACTTAAGGTAGAGTGCTCTAAGCTTGCGCAGAGAAGGTTGCGGCGCTAGGGAAAGGAGCATTTCTTACGCATAGGTGCAGACATGTCCGATGATCCCAAAACGCTCGTGTCCACGGAGTGGCTGGCCAAGCATTTGCGCGATCCGGACCTCAGAGTGCTAGATGCCTCTTGGCACATGCCACAGGCGGGCAGAGATGCGCAGGCAGAATATGAGTCCGCGCATATCCCAGGCGCACGGTTCTTTGATATTGAGGATATTTCGGACAAGCGTTCTGATCTGCCGCATATGGCACCGCCGGTAGAGAAATTCATGTCCCGTCTGCGCAAAATGGGTGTAGGTGACGGACACCAAGTGGTCGTCTATGACACCGTTGGCCTTTTTAGCGCAGCGCGGGTTTGGTGGCTGTTCAAGCTTATGGGGCAGCAGGACGTTGCCGTTTTGGACGGCGGCTTGCCCAAGTGGCAAGCAGAGGGGCACCCAGTTGAGGATATGCCCCCTATGCCCCGGGATCGACACATGACGGTGCGCTTTCAAAACCATTTGGTGCGCGATGTCACCCATGTCAGCCAGGCGAGCAAGCTGCGGGACATTCAGATTGTGGACGCACGCTCAGCAGAGCGCTTTCGCGGTGATGCGCCGGAGCCCCGCGAAGGTTTACGCGCGGGGCATATCCCCGGCTCATTGAATGTACCCTATGATAGCCTTCTAAGCGCAGACAAAACAATGAAGCCCCTGCCCGAGCTGCGCGCGGCCTTTGAGGCAGCGGGTGTCGATCTTTCTTGCCCCATCATCACAACTTGCGGCTCGGGCGTGACCGCCGCCATCCTCTCCCTCGCGCTTGAACGGCTCGGGCAGAGCCAATGGTCTCTCTATGATGGCAGTTGGGCCGAATGGGGGATGTTCCCAACCGTGCCGATTGCGACCGGAGACGCATGATGTTCGAAACGCTTATCCCGCAAGAACCTGATGGTATCCTCAGCCTGATGCAGGCGTTTCGAGACGACCCACGCCAAGAGAAAGTCGATTTAGGCGTCGGCGTTTACCGCAATGCGCAAGGCATCACCCCGGTCATGCGCGCGGTCAAAGCTGCGGAGCGTAAAATCTGGGAAACGCAGCAGACCAAGGGCTATGTCAGCCTCATCGGCGATGCCGCGTTCTGCGATAGCATGGTCGAGCTGGTGCTCGGCCCGTCTGTATCGCGCGCAGCAGTTGCGGCAGCGGCAACACCGGGCGGGACCAGCGCGGTGCGGCAAGCGCTTGATCTGGTTAAATTGGCCAACCCCAATGCGCGTGTTTTCGTCTCCACCCCCACATGGCCCAATCATCTTTCGATCCTAGAGCATATCGGGCTAGAAACCGTCCCCTATCGCTACTTTGACAATGCGACGGGCGATGTAGACTTTGCAGCGATGCTCGAAGATATCCGCCGCGCGGGGCGCGGGGATGTGGTCTTGCTGCATGGCTGTTGCCATAACCCAACCGGCGCAAACTTAGATCTTGCGCAATGGCAAAGCGTGATTGAAATCCTTCAGACCTCGGGCGCAGTACCGATGATCGACATCGCCTATCAAGGCTTTGGCGACGGTCTGGAAGTGGACGCCGCAGCGACGCGCCTGATTGCCGCCTCTGTTCCAGAGTGCCTGATCGCCGCAAGTTGCTCCAAGAATTTTGGACTTTATCGCGAGCGTGCCGGTCTGCTGATGGTCGTGGCTGAGACGAGCGCACATCGGCTTAATCAAGAGACGCTCGCGTTCCTTAATCGCCAGAATTTCAGCTTTCCTCCGGATCATGGCGGGCGGGTTGTCTCTGAGATTTTGACGGATCCCGAGCTTCGCGCCGATTGGCAGGCCGAGCTAGAAGATATGCGCCTGACCATGCTTGATTTGCGCCAAGCGCTGGCCGCACGTTTGCGCCAACTGACAAACTCGGACCGGTTCGACTTTCTTGAGCGGCATCGTGGCATGTTCTCGCGCTTGGGGATCAGCGCGGAGGTTGTCGAGAAGATGCGCATCCAACATGGGATATATATGGTGGGTGACAGCCGGATGAATATCGCCGGATTGACCGCTCAAACGGTGCCCATACTGGCCCAAGCGATTGTCGAGGCCCAATAAAGCAAGCGGCCGCCAGGTGCTATCAGTCCGAGACCCATTTCGACGCGAGAGCGCGGGCCCCTCGGGCCAGCAGCGCTGAATCTAGCCCAACCGCAACGAAGCGCGCGCCGCTCTCCAATGCGGCGTCTAGCACATTTTGATCAGTGCTCAGGATGCCCGGCGCCTTGCCGGACGCCGCAATCCTGCGTAGCGTATCGTTGATTGTCTGCATGACCTCAGGATGGGTGAGCTGGCCCATATAGCCCATATCAGCGGATAGATCGGCAGGGCCGACAAACACGCCATCAATGCCCTCAACTTCAAGGATCTCATCCAAAGCGGCGAGGCCTGCGCGGTTTTCAACCTGCACCAGTAAGCAAATCTGCTCATCCGCCGTTGTGCCGTAATCCGCAATATCGCCAAAGCCTGACGCCCGTGTCGTGGTATAGCCAACGCCTCGGTTTCCCTTGGGCGGGAAGGTCACGGCACGCACCAACGCGCGGGCTTGGTCGGCACTTTCTACCATCGGGACAAGAACGGTCTGCGCGCCCAAATCCAGCACCTGCTTTAGGATCCATGTTTCTCCGACCGGGACGCGCAGCACCGCGTGGCTCTCCGACGCCTCCAGCGCCATAAGCTGCATTCGGAGCGTTGCTATATCATAAGCCGTATGTTCGGCATCTATGAGCAGCCAATCGAACCCGGCCGTTCCCATTAGTTCCGTCGCGACAGGGCTGCCAAGGCTTAGCCAGCATCCAAAGACGGTCTCGCCTTGGGCAAGTGCCGCTTTGAAAGGGTTTATCGGGACGGGCATGGCAAATCTCCTCTGACGCGCGTTTAGAGCGTGTTTTGTTCAATTTGAACCCAATTTGACAAAACACGCTCCAAGCTAGTCTAGAGCCGTTTGGGCCGAACTTTCCAGAGCCTATAGCGTTTCGGTTTGAACCTGAGACCCAATTGGCCGGAAGCAGAGATTGCCACAAAGCACCCCGCCCGGAGTCAAGGCCGCAGGCCGCCGGGCGAAAGCCAGACCGCCCCCCGGGCTGGCTTTTGGGCTAAGCTTGGTGCTTCGCTCAGGTGTCGCGCCATGGTTGCTGCCATAAATCGCGCAGAATTAAGGTCGCGATCGCCATCCCGCGGTCTGGCTTTCGCCCGGCTCTGTGCGCTGTGGCAATATCCGCTCACGGCCAATTATGCCTCAGGTTCAAACCGAA